>CAZDAO010000105.1:0-10018 GCA_964503015.1 uncultured Nocardioides sp.
GACTCGCTCCCACCGCGTCGAGATGACGCCGAAGGCCCCGCTCGATGCGCGGATCGGGCTCAGAACGCCGCTGAGCGACCGGAAACCGGGTCTGATGGGCACCGCGGCGCGGCGGCGTTGTGTCAGAGCGATTCTGAGCGATCCCGACGTCGCGGCCGGCAAGGCGTAGACCATGTCCGACCCGGCGGCCAATGCGCTCCTCATCGTCGTGGCGATCGCCTACCTGGGCGGCGCAGTCGTGGTGGTCGCGGCGCTGGCCAAGGTCTTGGCCACCTGGTGGCAGGGCTGGCGCACCCGCCGTGCCGCCGAGCCGGTCGACCAGGCACTGCAACAGCGGGCCGCCGCGGCGATGGCGGCCGTCGCTGAGCGCGCGAAGGTGGCAGCGCCCGTCACTGACGTCGTCGCGATCCTCGGAGCGCCCACCGGCAACGCCGACCGCGGCGTGGGTGACGGCGGACTGGCCGTGACCCGCTTCCGCGCAGGACACCCGGCCACCGTGGTGTTCGCGCAGGTCGCACTCACCGGGCTCAGCTGCGCCGCGGTGGAGAGCCTGGCTGCGCACGAGCTCGCCCACGTCATCCGACGTGATCGGACCTCGGCCGCGTCGCGCTACGCGTGGGTGCTCGGCTACCTGGTGCTCGTGCTCACCGGCGCCGGCCTCACCGTCACCGCGGTCGTGGCCGCGCCGCAGCTGGCCGGTCCGGCGATGGTGGCCACGATGACTGCCGCCGTGGCGTTCCTCGGCCTGCGCGTCGCCTTCGATCGCCGGGAGGAGATCGCGGCCGATCTGTTCGCCATCAGCCTGACGCGCGACCTGGACGCCGCAGCCGAGCTGATGCGGTTCTACGAGGACAGCGTCGTTCGACGACTGCCCGATGGTGTGCTCGACCGAGCGTGGGCGCGCCTTGAGCGGCGCTGGTTCGCCAGCCACCCCGAGCCGCAGGCGAGGCTCGCCGCCATGCACCGCCAGTTGGCCAGCGAGGCAACCGGCAGTTGACCCCGAAAACTCGATCCTCGCGCGCACTGTATGACGGTGCTACGCTAAGCGTCATACAGTCTTACGGGAGGTCGAGATGGCTGTTCTGAACATTCGCGTGGACGACCGGGTCCGCGACCAGCTCAAGGAGATGGCGGACGACGAGGGAGTGACCCTCAGCGAGTTCGTCCGGGACCTGCTCATGGAGTCCGTCGTGCCCGTCTACGACGAGGAGCAGGTGCGGCGGCGCAGCGAGGAGCCCGCCCCGGAGAGCATGAGGCTTGTCGACCGTCAGGTCCTCTCTCTGCTGCACAGGATCCTCGCGCGGGTCCTGCCCGAGGACGCGAACGACGTCGACGGCGACCGCGAGTACCAGCTGATGCGTGCACAGATCCTGGAGGACGGCTTCACCGGGGAGTACTCCTACGAGGTGGCCGGGTTCCGGACCGAGCTGTCGCGACGCGACTGCAAGCGGGTGATCGACATCCTGCAGATGTTCCGGATGCTGACCTACAGCATCGATCACCTGACGAAGGAGGGCACGCCGGTCGACGAGGAGCTCGCCCGCACCCTGGAGTTCCGGGGCTTCGACTTCAATGATTCACTCGAGGGGCACATGGCCGACTACGTCGAGTTCCAAATGCGCGAGCCCGAGCGGTGGACCGAGCTGCGCGACCAGGTCGCGCGTGCCGATGGGGGCAACTCGCACTGGCCGATGCTCGACACCTACCTGAGGATGCTGGCGGAGTACCGACGGATCATGGACGGCCGCGAGCGCCGCGGGGGGCTGGACCGGCACGACTACCTGCTCTCGGCCGAGGAGCTGCAGCAGATCCGCGACGCACGTGTGCACCCGTCGCGACGCTCGGAGGACTGATCAAGATGACCTGCGAGCAGCCGAGTGGTGGTAGCCTTGCGCCATCACGACCGGTTCCGCCTACTTCGGTAGGCCCAGGGCCGGTCTTCACTTTTCCGGACGGCCGCCATGCACGATGACGTGAAGGCGTTCCGCACCTACGAGGAGCAGGTCGACCTGCTCGCCGGCAGAGGCATGGTCATCGGAGACCGCGTCAAGGCGGTCGCGACGCTGCGACGAGTCAACTACTATCGGCTCAGCGGCTACTGGTACCCCTTCAGGCAGCAGGCCAGCGGGACCCGGGTCGACGACTTCTACCCGGGAACCAAGCTCGATGACGTTGTCGCGCTCTACGAGTTCGACGCACGGCTGAGGGCAGCCACATTCTCGGTACTCGCCCCAATCGAGCTGGCGCTGCGGGCCCTGCTCGGCCACGAGCTCGGCAGCGTCGATCCGTGCGCTCACCTCGAACAAGACCACCTCGGTCCCACAGCCCGCAGCGGCAACCAATACGACAAGTGGCTCGCCGGCTACCACGACGAGCTCGCCAGGTCGCGCGAGGACTTCGTCGCCCATCACCACGAAAAGTACGGCGGACGCCTCCCGGTCTGGGCAGCCGTCGAGGTCCTCGATTGGGGCGGGTTGTCCTACCTCTACGGCTTCGCTCCCCGGCAGGTCCAGGACGCTGTCGCCGACGCGTGTGGTCTGCGCGCACCGCAGCTCGCGAGCTGGCTGAAGGCGCTCAACCTGGTGCGCAACACCTGCGCCCACCACGGGCGGCTGTTCAATCGGGTTCACACGATCACGCCGAGGCTGCCCAAGGTCGGCATGCACGCCGACCTCGATGCGGTGTCGACCGACTGGTCTCGCACGTTCGGGCAGCTGACGCTGGTCCAGTTCCTGCTCGACCGTCTACAGCTTGGGCGGACCGCCCTGCTTCCGGCTGTCCTCAAGAGCTACCCGACGACCGTGCAGGCCGTGCCGATCGCCCACACCGGTGCTCATGCCGACTGGCAGGGCTCGAGCACTCTCTGGTCGAACTGACCCGCTCGGCCCATCACGTGAGCCACAAGGCCCCGCAGCATCCGCCGAAGATCTCCACGTCGTCATTGCAGCCGCCCGCGCTTGTCCGAGGCATCGGCGTCGTCGGAATCCGCCTCGTCAGACGTCCGCATGCGGCGGGACTGGTAGAGGTAGCTGCCGATGAGCCGAATCAGCTCGTCGGCGCGCTCGTTCTCCCCGGTCAGCGCGCCGGTGAGCTTGCCGAACGCGCCCTCGTTCAGTACAGCGGCGTCGGTGAGCGTCTCCCGAAGATCCGGCGAGGCCAGGAACTGATCGACTGCGTTGTGGTCGATCTGGTCGGCGATGCGGGGGTCCTCCTCGGCCATGCCGGCCGCGGCAACCACGAAGCCCTCGATCTGCGGGTCGGCGAACTCAGCCCCGAAAAGGGCGTTGATACGGGCGACCACGTCGGATAGCAGCGCCTGCTGCGGATCCTGGCGCGACACCCCCGAACCGACCCCGGAAATGCCTCCCAGCGCCGGCGTGTCGTGGTCCCCGGACAAAGCGATATCGGATTTCCCCTGGTCGATCTGCCGCACGCGGCGCAGTTCGAGGCCGGACACATCGACGTCCCCGGACCCGTCACCATCAACTACCAGCAGCCTCGTGAGCTGCCGCAGGAACTCGGCCAGCTTCTCCAGGTCGCTGGTGCCGTAGTCGACGACCTGAGACATGAAGTCGTACAGGCGCACGTAGGAGCCACAGTCCTTGCGGAACGTCCGCAGCTCGTCGAGCGCTTGGGTGTCCTGGCGCTCAAGCGCATCTGCCCAGCGGGTGGCGAACTCGTCGCGTGCCGGCGTCACTGCTGCCGCGAGCGCGGCGTGGGACTGCTTCGGCACCCACCATGCCGCCGCGTAGCGCTCGACGTCGGCGGGCACGTAGATTCGCGCCTGAGCCAGCTTCGTGGCCAGCCGGTGGACCAGGTTCGGGTCCGTCGCGGTCTCGACATGCGCCTCGAGATAGTAGGTCAGGAATGCCTCGCGGATCTCCTCGGGATCGTTGACAAAGTCCAGCACGAACGTGCGGTCCTTCACCTCTCCCGAGGGTGCGCGGTAGGTGCGGTTCAGCCGCGACAGCGTCTGCACCGCGTGCACGTCGGGGAGCCGCTTGTCGACATACATGGCGCACAGCAGCGGCTGGTCGAAGCCGGTCTGGAACTTGTCGGCAACCAGCATCAGCCGGTACTCCGGCCGGCGGAACTCCCGAGCAAGGTCCGAACCGAGCCCGGGGTTCATCGATGCCTCGGTGGCGTCGACCAGGCCGTACTCCTCGTCGCTGATCTTGTCCGAGAACGCCACGATCGTCTGGTAGCCGTAGCGCTTCTGGGCCAAGTACCTGTCGGTCTCCAGCTTGTACCGCACGGCTGCCTGCCTGGAGTCGGTCACGACCATCGCCTTGGCGTGACCGTCCAGCAGGTGCGCGATGTTGGCCCGGAAGTGCTCGACGATGATCTCCACTTTCTGCCCCACGTTGGTCGGGTGCAGGTTGGCAAACCGCATGATTTTGCGCGTTGCGACCTTCGGGTCCACAAGCCGGTCGTCCTCGTCGCTCGTGATCCCGGTGACGACGCCGTCCTGGCCGCGTTGCTCGATCTCGAAGGCAGTCTTGTAGGTCTGGTAGCCGCGTAGCACGTCAAGGATGAAGCCCTCCTCGATCGCCTGCCGCATCGGGTACACGTCGAAGGAGACGGGCTTGCCCTCGTCGTTCTCGCGACCAAACAGCATCTTCGTCTTCGTCTTGGGCGTGGCGGTGAACGCGAGCAGTGAGACGTTCCGCGCGCCAGCCCGGGCCGCGGTCTCGGCCGCGATCTGCTCCTCGCGCGTGAGGTCGGCCTCGACCAGCTCGTTGACGACGTCCTGGGAGTCGAGCTCCTCGTCGGTCGTGAGCTGGCCGCCCTCGGTGAGCACCTTCTTCAGGTCTGCGGCGGTCTTGCCGGACTGAGAAGTGTGCGCCTCGTCAATGATTACCGCGAAGCTCCTGTCGCCCAGCGTCGTCTCCAGCAGGCCCTTCACGTACGGGAACGTCTGGATGGTCACGACGATGATCAGTGCCGACCCGGTCAGTGCGTCGAGCAGCGCCCTGGACTTCGAGCCGCCCGAACGGCGCACGGCCGCGGAGTCGATGACCGCGACGGTGCCGACGGTGTCATCGACCTGCTCGACCGCCTGCTGCAGCTGAGCATCCAGCACGCGTCGGTCGGAGACGATGAGGATCTTGTCGAAGACCTTGGTGTTGGCCTCATCGTGCAGCCGGGCTAGCCGGTGCGCCGTCCACGCAATCGTGTTCGTCTTGCCCGACCCCGCTGAGTGCTCGATCAGGTAGCGCCGGCCGGGGCCTTCCACTGTGATCGTGTCGACGAGTTTCTTGACCGCGCGCCACTGGTGGTAGCGCGGGAACATCAGCGTCGTGGACCGCTTGATCCGCCCCGTCGCTGGGTCCTCCTCGGCCTCCGTCTTGAGGAACATCTGCGAGCCGAGGATGGCCAGCCAGTTGTCGCGCCGTAGAACCTGCTCCCAGAGGTACGACGTCGAAGCGCCATTCGGGTTGGCGGGATTGCCGGCAGCGCCGGTGTCCTCCTGCCCGCGGTTGAAGGGCAGGAAGTGCGTCCCTTCTCCCGCCAGCTTCGTCGTCATGTGGATCTGGTCGTCGTCGACGGCGAAGTGCACCAGCGCGCGCGTGCCAAAGCCCAGCAGCGGCTGGCCGGCCGGGTTGCGGTCGTTGCGGTACTGACTGACCGCCGTGCGCCACTCCTGCTTGAAGAACGACTTCAGCTCGATCGTCGCGACAGGCAGGCCGTTGACGAACAGGACCAGGTCGATCGAGCGCGAATCGCCGCGCTTCGGCGAGAAGTGCACCTGCCTGACCACCCGCAGGCGCACCTTGCCGTAGGCGGCGGTGACGTCGCGGTTGAGTGTGGTGGCCGGCTTGAACTGGCACATGCGCAAGTGCGCGGTAGCTCCGCGAGTGTGAGAGAACTTCCGGCGGAGCACGTTCAGCGTGCCGCCACCCGAGCTCATCGGCGTGTCCAGGCGAGACACCAGCGAGTCCAGCAACGCCTCGCGGTCAGCAGCCTCCGCACTGGTGCCGACCCGGACGACCTTGGTGTACTCGTCAGGCTGCGTCTCAGAGAGCCACCAGTGCACGTCCTCTGGCCAGAGCGCACGCTCTACGTCGTAGCCGGTGTCGGTCTCGCTGTACTCCCAGCCGTGAGCGGCGAGGTACTCGGCGATCTCGGTCTCGAACGCCTCCTCGCGCGTACCGTCCGGTGCTGCCATCTTTCTCAGCTCGCCTTCCGTGCTGTCCGTACGTCGATCTGCCCGGTCACCGCTGCCGTGATCAGCGCCGAGCGCCGCTCCCTGGCGAGGGCGATGTGCTCCTGGGTCTTGGAGATGAGGGCGTCGATCTGCGTGGTCTGCTCGTTGATATGCGCGACGATGTCCCGCTGCTCATCCATCGGAGGGATCGGGATCGGCAGGTTGTCCAGATCGTTCTGCTTGATCCTTCGGTCGAATGTCGTGTTGGACCGGGTGTACAGCCGGTACTGATCGAAGTACGGGGCAGAACGGAGCACAGCGTTGAGGTACCAGGGGTCGAGCACGTCCGCGATTTCGAAGACCCGATAGTCCGGGCTCACGGCTCCGCGCTTGTCGGAAACTCCGATCGCACCGCCAATGAGCCACATCGGATTCACGACGAGATCGTTCGGACGAGCGACGAAGTACCGAGGGATCGAAGCGTCTGAGGCGTTCTGTTGAACCGCCATCGTCGACCGATCAATCAGATGCCCCTTGACGGTCAGCGACAACATCAACTCAGTGCCCGCGACATTGCGCTCTTCCCGGGGCAGACAGACCGTCTTGAACCGCTCCATGCCCCAGGTGTGTGGCGCTCTCACGAGCCACGGTTCGACGGCCAGCGAACTCCCCCATCGTGTGACGTCGTGCTCGCCAGATTCCTCGCCCCGAAGGCCAGTTAGCGTCGTGGTGGTGATGACCGCAAGCCGGCGCTCCTCGAGGTGGCGGATCAGTTCCTCCTGCCTGGCCACGAGCGCGTCGATCTGGGCCGTCTCGTGATCCAGGAATTCGGCGATGGCGCGCTGCTCGTCGGGCGATGGAAGCGGGATCGTGACCTTGTTGAGATCGGTACTCCTGATCCCGACGCGGGTGACGCCGGCCGCGGTGACGCCCCACTGACGCGCAATGGGTTCGGAGTCGAGTGTCCAGTAGAGGAACTTGGGAACGACCTTCTTCGTGTGGGGCCGGATGATCGCGAGGTGGTAACCGCAGATGAGGTCGTCGGCCTCGTACTCGACGAAGGCAGGTACGCCGATGTCGTCGGCGGTCTCGGAGTCCTTGGTGATGAGGGTGTCTCCGACCCGGATGCGGAACTTCCTGATCTGCTCCCGGGTCGCGGTGGCCGCCATAAAGTCGAGCGAGTCGACAATCGAGTCGTTCTTGTAGACGTCCACGTAGTTGCAAAGCCGGACCGAAGGCTGCCCCTCGACCGAGTGCTTGTCGACGTTGCTCGTCCATGCATCTGCGACCTCGAAGAGTCGAGCCCCGGTCCAACCCGCCGGAATGTGCCCAAGCCACTTGTGAACGCGCTCGGCGACGGCATCTGCGACTACGACGCTCACGACTCCACCTCGCGCAGAAGGGTCATGATCTCGCCGACGACTCGCTCGAGGTCCGCGTCGATCTCTTCGAGCGGCCGGGGCGGCTCGTAGGCGTAGAAGTGCCGTGTGAACGGGATCTCGTAGCCGGTCTTGGTCTTGTCCCAATCGATCCAGGCGTCGTCGACGTGAGGCTTCACCTCGGCATCGAAGTACGCCTGCACGGTCTCCTCGAGCGCCTCGTGCGTCTTGGGGTAGCCACCCCAGCCGAACGGGACGTTCTCTGTGTCGCGCAAGGCCGGGTCAGGCTCGATCTCGCCCTTGTTCTTGCCCGACGTGCTTCGGCAGTAGTCGGCTGTCTCGTCGTGGACGCCGATCGTCTGCCACAGGGTCTTGCGCTGCGCGGCTGTCAGGCTGACACCGTGGTCACGTAGATGGATGCCGATGTCCTTGTTGAACTTCTCGCGGTTGAGGTAGACCGCGTCGCCAAAGGACTCGAGTGCTTCATGCAGACCGTCGATCTTGCCGAGCGTCTTTTGCTCCGCGACGGCGCTGATCGTCTCCGAGGTGCACTCGAAGCGCAGCTGGAGCGGGCGCTCCACGGTGACGTTCCAGTACGCGAAGTCACGGTTGCCGAACACCTTCACCGGGACCTCAGCCCCACCGCCCGCATTCTCCAGACCGGCGAATGCCCGAACGATGTCCTTGCGGTCCTTCTCGGAGATCTCCACACGCTTGGAGCCGATCGACTTCCGCAGCTTCGAGCCCAGCCCGGTGGCGTCGATCAGCTGGACGGTGCCCTTGCGCTCTGCGGGCTTGGAGTTCGACAGGATCCACAGGTAGGTGGCGATACCGGTGTTGTAGAACATGTCGTTCGGCAGCGCGACGATCGCCTCTACCAGGTCGTTCTCGAGCATGTGCCCGCGGATCTCCGAGGGGCCGGAGCCAGCGCCGCCGTTGAACAGCGGCGAGCCGTTGAGGACGATGCCGGCCTTGCCGCCGCGGCCGGTCTCGTCGACGTCACGCATCTTGGATGCGACGTGCAGCAGGAACAGCATCGCGGCGTCGCCGACAGCCGGCAGCCCCGGAGCGAACCGGCCCTGACCGCCACGTGCGTGCTCGTTCTTCACTTCGGACTCGACGGCCTTCCAGTCGGTCCCGAACGGTGGGTTGGAGAGCACGTAGTCGAAGCGCCGGTCCTCGAACCTGTCGACGACTAGCGTGTCGCCCTGGCGGACGTTCGACGGGTCCTGACCCTTGATGAGCAGGTCGGCCTTGCAGATGGCGTAGGTGCGCGGGTTGATCTCCTGCCCGAACAGCGCGGTCGATGCGTCCGGGTTGAGGCCGTGCAGGTGCTCGTCGGCGACGGTGAGCATGCCGCCAGTGCCGACGGTCGGGTCGTAGATCGACCGAACGGTGCCGCGATCGCGCAGCGCCTCGGTGTCCTCGGCGTAGACCAGGTCCACGAGGAGCCGCACGACGTCGCGCGGCGTGTAGAACTGCCCGGCTCCGTCGTTGGCGGACTCCGCGAACCGGTAGATAAGGTTCTCGAACAGGTCGCCCATGTCGGCGTTGGAGACCTCGTCGGGCGACAGGTCGATCCGCTCGAAGTGGCGAGTGACCTGCGCGAGCCGGTCGCGTGAGTCGAGCGTGCGGATCACGTTCTCGAAGTCGAAGGACTTGAAGACATCGAGGTTGGCCGAGAAGCCGCCGACGTAATCGATGAGGTTCTCTGCCAGGTTGTCTGGATCCTGTAGGGCCTTCTTCAGTGTGAAGTCGCTGGTCGTCCAGAACGAGAGCCCGGCGGAGTCCTCCGTGCGCGTCCTTATCTTCAGGTGGGTTCGCCGCTGCTGTTCTCCCTGGTACTGCGCGACGACCTCCGCCATCGCCTCGCGGTGCGGGCCCATGACGCACTCCAAGCGGCGCAGGACCGTGAAGGGCAGGATCACCGAGCCGTACTCTGCCTCGGCGTACGGACCCCGGAGGGTGTCGGCAACACTCCACACGAAGCTGGACAGGACGGACACGGCAGGGGGTTCTCCGGATTCTCAGACGCCAGGGCGTGCCACCTGAGCCACCGGCAGAGGCGGTTCACACGACACGTGGGACCACCCTAGTGACGACGGCCGACGGAGATAGGCGACTCGAGAGAACGGGCCGAACCGGTGCCTGAGTTGCCCAGTGCGGGGGGCCGCTCAGGGCGGACGCTGTCAGCGGCGCGGAGTGCCGCGCCGCGGCGGCCGCGGACGGTTGACGTCCTCCCGGTCGCGCGCTGCTCCCTGCGACGCGGTCGGCGCCGGCGTGCCCTCGCTGCCGTCGATCGGGAGCTCGAGACGGGAGACGATCCGGTAGCGCAGATCGCGGGCGGGGCTGTCACCCAGCGGCTTCTCGGTGACGATCGCACGGGTGGCGGCACCGACGTCGTGCCCCTGCTCGTGGGCCTGTTGCAGCATCGCCGCGGTGGCCGGCCAGTCGCCCTGCTCGAGCAGGCGCGGGTCGAGGTCGCGGGCCA
>CAZDAO010000106.1:0-4093 GCA_964503015.1 uncultured Nocardioides sp.
CGAGGGCCACACGGGCGCGAACTCGTCGTAGGACTGCCGGCCGAGCAGCAGGGCGCTGGCCTCCTCCATCTCGCGGCCCTTGACGTCGTAGGCCGCCTCCTCGAACTCGACGTCCTTGAAGGTCCAGCCGGCGTGCGGGTGGTCGCCGCCGCCGGGGGAGTCGATGATGCCGTCGAGGGTGATGAACTGGGTGACGACGATGGGGCGCATGGCGGTGCCTCTCTGGTGGGTCTCGGGATCAGTGGGTGGGTCAGGCGGCGAGCAGGTCGTCGATCTGGTTGATGGCGCCGGCCGCGCCCTCGACGACGCCCATCGCGAGCACCTGCTGCAGCGCCTCCGCGGACGCGTAGGTGGAGACGTACGTCGCCCGGGTGGCGCCGTCGACCTCGGTGAACGTGTACGTCTGCGACGACTGCGGCATGGCGGTGTTGGGGGCGTAGGTGTCGTCGAGCGCGAAGCCGTCGCGGAAGCTGAAGGCGTGCGGCTCGTCGACCTCGACGACGTCCCAGAAGTTGTAGTACTTCTCGCCGTCCGGGCTGGTCATGAAGTAGTGCATCCGCCCGCCCGGCGTGAGGTCGTGGGCCTCGAAGGTGGCCGGCCAGCCGGGGGGACCCCAGACGCGCTCGAGCTGGCGCGGGTCGGCGTAGACCTGCCACACGCGCTCGAGGGGCGCGGCGAACTCGGCGGTGATGGTCAGCGTGCGGGTGTCGAGGTCGTGGTGGGTGTCGGTGACCGGCATGTCGGATCCGTTCTGTGACGTCGTGCGGGGTGGTGGGACGGGTCAGGGCGTGGGGCTGTCGGGTGGCGTCTCGGCGAGGAGCTCGTCCATCCGGGCGATGCGTCCGCGCCAGAGGTCCTCGAGCTCGGTGAGCATCGCGCCCACGGACCTCACGGCCTCCACGTCGCCGCTGGCCAGGGCCTCGCGACCCTGCCGACGCTTGGTCAGCAGGCCGGCGCGCTCCAGCACGGCGACGTGCTTCTGCACCGCCGCGAAGCTCATGTCGTAGCTCTTCGCGAGGGTCGAGACGGAGTGCTCCCCGGCGAGCACGCGGCGCAGGATGTCGCGCCTGGTGCGGTCGGCGAGCGCGTGGAACCAGGCGTCCGCCCGGTCCTCGTCCGTCTGGTTCACCCAACCAATGTACAACCATTTGGTTGTAGGTTGTCAAGGGTTTCACCTGCAGGGGTGTGGGTGCGCGGCGACACGACGTGTTTACGGTCGAAGGCGCAGTAGCATCGCCCGGTCGGTGCCGCGTGCGCATCCGTCTCCCGATCAGAAGTGGGGCATCCCCCAGTGCACAGACTCGTCGCAGGACTCCGTCTCGGGGACCGCTACGTGCTGGAGGAGCGCATCGCCTCCGGCGGCATGGCCGACGTCTGGCAGGGCACCGACGACGTGCTCCAGCGCAGCGTCGCGGTGAAGGTGATGCGTGCCGATCCGGACAACGAGGAGATCTTCGCCGAGCGCTTCCGCGACGAGGCGCTGCACTCCGCCGCGCTGCTGCACCCCAACATCACCACGCTGTTCGACTACGGCGAGGACGACCACCTCTCCTACCTCGTGATGGAGCTGGTGCAGGGGCTGCCGCTCTCGGCGATCCTGCGTGAGCAGGGACCGTTGCAGCCCGACACCGTCCGCTCGGTGCTCGGCCAGGCCGCGCTCGCGCTCGGCACCGCCCACGAGGCCGGCGTGGTGCACCGCGACGTGAAGCCGGCCAACATCCTGGTCCGCGAGGACGGCCTGGTGAAGCTCACCGACTTCGGCATCGCCCGGGCGATGGACGCGATCGGCCACACCCGCGTCGGCGAGATGCTCGGCACCCCCAACTACATCAGCCCCGAGCAGGCCGTTGGCCAGCAGGCCACCGGCGCCAGCGACCTCTACGCCCTCGGCGTCGTCGCCCACGAGATGCTCACCGGCGAGCGTCCCTTCGACCGCGGTACGCCGATCGCGACGGCGTTGTCGCACGTCAACGAGCCCCCGCCGCCGCTCGGCGAGGAGGTGCCCGACGACATCCGCGAGGTCGTCGAGGCGCTGCTGCAGAAGGACCCCGACGACCGTCCCGAGAACGCCGCCTCGGTGGCGGTCATGCTCGGCGTGGCGCCGGCGGAGCTCTCCGGCCTCGACCTCGACCCGGCCTCGGGCGTGCCGAGCGGCTACTTCGTCTCCCCGGTGACGCCCGTGACGCCGGTCAACGCCAAGGTCCCCGCAGACGTGGCCGCAGCCGCCGGGCCGGCCGACACCCCGACGGTGGCGGCCGGCCCCGAGCAGCTGCTCGACTGAGCGCTCGGGCTCAGCGCCTCGTCGCGTCGTCCAGCAGGGCCGCGAGCGCCGCGGGTTGCGTGAACATCGGCCAGTGGCCCGAGTCGATGTCGACGAGCTCGAGGGCCGTCGCGTCCCCCAGCTCGGGCACGTCACCGGACGCGATCCACTCCTTGGCCTGCTCCGGGCTGAACTCGGGGCACACCAGCGTCAGCGGCACGCCGTGCCGGCGCTCGTCGGTCCAGCGCACCACGCCCTGCGTGACCCCGACCGGCACCGCGTGCGCGCCCGCGGCCACCTCCGCCTTGAGCTCGGCGGACATGTCGTCGGAGTCCGGCCCCTCGAAGGGCTCCCAGCCCGGGAACGGCACCGCGTCGCCGGTCGCGTCGAAGAAGTCGGCGTAGCGGTTGCCGTCGGTCGTGGGGAACCCGCCGATCAGCACCACGCCGGTCACGTCGTCGGGGCGCCGGTCGGCGGCGACCCAGGCCAGCGTGCAGGCTGCGGAGTGGCCGACGACGAGCGGGCGTCCCTCGGCGGCGTCGACCGCGGCGAGCACCGCGCCCGCCTGGTCGTCGTACGTCGCGGTGGTGGTGCCGTGGCCCTGTCCCGGCAGCGTGACCGGGATGCCGCGGTGGCCGAGCCTCTCCAGCTCGGGCAGCACGTCGTCCCACGCCGACCCGTCGAGCCAGAGTCCTGCGATCAGCACGATGTCCATGAGTTCTCCCGTTGTCTCGGTGGTGGGGGTGCGTGCTCGCCCCGGTGGTCGAGGTGCGAGCGCAGCCCCCGGTGGTTGAGGTGCGTGCGCTGCGAGCCTCGAAACCCCGGCGCGGCCACACCGTACGACCGGTTCCGGACGCTCCACGTCCGGATCCGGTGCGACCATCTCCCTGTGAGTGAGATCAGTCCCACCGCCCGCGCCCTTCGCGCCCTCGACCTCCTGCAGGGCCGGCCCGGCATCACCGCGGCCGAACTCGCCCAGCGGCTCGGCGTCACCGAGCGGGCCGCCCGCCGCTACGTCGCGATCCTGCGCGAGGCCGACATCCCGGTGGAGTCCACCCGCGGCCCCTACGGCGGCTACACCCTCGGGCGAGGGCTCCGGCTGCCGCCGCTGGTGTTCTCGGCGACCGAGGCGCTGGGGCTGGTCATGGCGGCCCTGGACTCCCAGCACGCCGTCGCCGACCCCGACGACCCGGTCGGCTCGGCGCTCGGGAAGATCCTCCGGGTGCTGCCGACCAACGTCGCGCGGCAGGCCGTCACGATGCGCGAGACCGCGCGGACGGTGCCCGAGCGCCGGTCGGTGAAGCCCGACCCGGCGGTGACGAGCGATCTGGTGGCCGCGGTCGCCGCGCAGCGCCGGGTGCGCATCGGCTACCGCACGGCGGCCGGCAACGCCCGCTCGTTCGAGGTGGACCCGTGGTCGGTGGTGGTGCGCTACGGCCGGTGGTACCTGCTGTGCCACTCCCACCACGCCGACGCGCTGCGCACCTTCCGCATCGACCGGATCACCGAGGTGACCCAGCTGGAGGAGACCTTCGCGCTGCCCGCCGACCTCGATCCCGCCGCGGAGCTCGAGGCCAACCTCGGTAAGGGTTGGGAGCACGCGACGCACGTCGTCTTCGACGCCCCCTTCCACGAGGTCCGTCCCTGGGTCCGGCCCACCACGGGCGACCTCACCGAGCTGCCCGACGGCCGGTGCGAGCTGGTGGGCAGCACCAGCAACCCGCAGGCGTACGCCGGCGAGTGGCTGGCCGGCGTACCGTTCACCTTCACCGTCGTCGGTGGGGACGAGCTGCGCGCCGCCGTCGCCGAGGTCGGGGAGCGGCTGGTGCGGGC
>CAZDAO010000106.1:4193-9974 GCA_964503015.1 uncultured Nocardioides sp.
TCAGCGGCTGACCGCGACCTCCTTGCCGAGGGTCCAGCCGTCGGAGATGGGGAGGTAGTCGCCGCTCCAGAACTTGCCCGGGTCGTACCAGGTCGCGCGGCGGTCGTCGCGCAGGATGCCCATCTCGATGTAGCAGGTGGCCACGATCTCCGCGCAGAACGCCGCCTCGGGCGTGGCACGCTGCCCGCGCTTGCGGTGCGGGACGTACGCGTCGCGCCCCCGCAGCCAGCGGGCGCCGAGCCGGGTCAGGCTCGGGAACGAGACGCCGTCGAGGCGGGCGACCGCACGCAGCATGCCGTCCTCCTCCGCCCGCCCGATCTCGGGGTGGAGCTGCCGGACCCAGGCGTCCTGGTCGTACTCCGTCTGCCACCGGCCGACCGCCTCGCGCAGGTCGTGGAGCTGGACCCCGCGATGGTGCCCGCCGGTCCACATGTCGAGCTGCTTCTTGCCCAGCTCGGCGTGGAAGATCAGCGGCGGCAGGTCGTCGACCACCACGGCCATCCCGACGTGGTTGACCGGCGAGTTGGTCACCGCCCGGATCGCCCGGTCCGGTGCCCGGCGACCGCGGAACAGCCAGATGTCGCCGCTCCGGGTGAGGTCGACGGCCTCGTCGAGGCTCAGGGCGGGTGCCATGGGGCGAAGTCTGCCGCAGCGCACCACGGCATGGGGGCTACTCTCCCCCCATGCGCGCGTGGAAGCTGCTCGGTCTCGCCGGGATCCTGGCCGGGGTCGCCACCGGGGCTGCCGTGGCCCGCGACGAGCGGGTCCGCCGCCACTACGAGCCCTCCGAGGTCCGCGAGCGGCTGCACGCCCGCCACGACGAGGCCGTCGCCCGTGAGGCCGAGCAGTCCGCCGAGGCCGACACCCCCGCTGGGTGAGGAGGTCGCGCAGCGACCGTCTCGAAGCCACTCAGCCGGGCTGGTGGTTCTCCTGCCACGCGCGCTCGACCAGCTGGGTGAGGACGCCCCGGTCCACCTTGTCGAGCTTCTTGAGGTACAGGCAGCCCTTGCCGGTGGTGTGGGGTCCGAGCTGGGCGAGCAGGTCGTCGTTGGTGCCGTAGTAGGTCAGCCCGTAGAGCGTCAGCGCCGCCTTGCGGGGCGACAGGCCGAGGGCGAACCACTCGCGCTCCTTGCCGTCCGCGGTCGTGTAGGGCTGCCGGCCGAACCCGATCATCGAGGAGCCCCAGACCACGGGCTCGGTGCCGGTGACCTGCCGCATGAGGTCGAGGACCTCGCGCGCGTCGTCGCGCCGGGTCTCGGTCACGGCCGCGGCGTCGATCACCGCGTCTGCCGAGGCGTCCTGCGGGACGGTCTTCCGGTCGCTCATGCCGCCATCGTCCCCCGCCGTCGCCCCTCTGGGTAGTCCAGTGGCGAGTCGTCGTGGACGGGGACGATTCGCAGCAGTTCGCCACTGGACTACCCGGACGGGACAGCAGCTGACCACTGGACTACCCGGGCGGGACAGCAGCTCGTCACTGGAGTACGCCGCCAGCGGGGGTAGGGCTGGTCAGGCGCCGAGGGCGAGGCGGGCGGCGATGGCGAGCATGACCAGGCCGATCGCGATGTCGAGGACCTTCCAGGCGCGCGGGTCGGCGAGGCGTGGCGCGGCCAGGCGGGCGCCGTACCCGAGACCGGCGAACCACAGGATGCTCGCCGCGCACGCGCCGAGGGCGAACCACCAACGGCCAAAATGGCCGTGGGTGCCGGCGATCGAGCCGAGCAGCAGCACGGTGTCGAGGTAGACGTGCGGGTTGAGCCAGGTGAGGGCGACCGCCCGGGCGACCACGCCACCGCGGGCCTCCGGCGCGTCCCCGTCGACCGCGAGGACCTCCGGCCGGAGTGCGCGCCGCAGCGACGCGACGGCGTACGCCGTCAGGAACGCCACGCCGAGCCAGCGCACCACCTCGACGGCCCACGGTGCCCGGTCGACCACGACGCCGATGCCGGCGACCCCGGCGAGGATCAGCACCAGGTCGGACACGGCACAGACCGCGACGACGGCGCCGACGTGGCTGCGGCGCAGGCCCTGACGCAGCACGAAGGCGTTCTGCGCGCCGATCGCCACGATGAGGGAGAGGCCGGTGAGCAGGCCGGCCGCGACGTCTCCCACGCGGCACAATCTAGGCACACCCGTGAGGGCCGGACGACCCCGACGGGACCCTGACACATGTCAGGGTCGGGTGCGGGAGATATCCCATGGCCCTGTTCTTCCACCCTTTGGGAGGATGCTCGGCATGACTGAGAACAGCACGGGGGGAGCGGCGCGCGGCGTCGCAGCCAGCGCACGGGACCTGGTGAAGGTCTACGGATCCGCGGAGGCCGAGGTGAGGGCCCTCGACGGGGTCACCGTCGACCTGATGACGGGTGAGTTCACCGCCATCATGGGACCCTCCGGGTCCGGCAAGTCCACCCTGATGCACTGCCTGGCGGCGCTCGACACACCGACCTCCGGAGAGGCCGTCGTCGACGGCACCTCGCTGGGCACGCTGAAGGACAAGGCGCTGACCAACCTGCGCCGCGACCGCATCGGCTTCGTGTTCCAGGCGTTCAACCTGGTGCCGACCCTGACCGCGCAGGAGAACATCCTCCTGCCGCTCGACCTGGCCGGGAAGAAGCCCGACCAGGCGTGGTTCGACGCGGTCATCGACGCCGTCGGGCTGCGTCCTCGGCTGGGTCACCGGCCCAGCGAGATGTCGGGTGGCCAGCAGCAGCGGGTGGCGTGCGCCCGCGCGCTGGTGAGCCGGCCGTCGATCGTCTTCGCCGACGAGCCCACCGGCAACCTCGACTCCACCAGCTCGGCCGAGGTCCTCGGCTTCCTGCGGCGCAGCGTCGACGAGTTCGGGCAGACGGTGGTCATGGTGACCCACGACCCGGTCGCCGCGTCGTACACCGACCGCGTCCTCTTCCTCGCCGACGGCACGATCGTCGACGAGCTGCGCGACCCCGACCGCGACGCGATCCTGGAGCGGATGGGCCGGCTGCAGGACGCCGCCTCGGCGCGCGCCGGGCACCCGGACGAGATGGCGGGCTGAGCATGTTCCGCCTCACCTGGCGCAACCTGGTGGCCCGCAAGGTCCGCCTGGTCATGAGCACGCTGGCGATCGTCCTCGGCATCGGCTTCCTCGCCGGCGTGCTGACCTTCAGCCACGGGCTGGGCGCGACCTTCGACAACATCATCGAGGGCTCGACCTCCGACGCCCTCGTCCGCACCGAGGGCGAGGTCTCCTTCCAGGCCTCCGGGGCCGGCACCACCAAGCTCATCGAGCCGAACGTGGTCGACGAGCTCAACGACCTGCCCGAGGTCGCCGACGCGCAGGGCAACATCGACGGCGTGGGCGCCTACCTCCTCGGCGAGGACGGCAAGCTCGTCGGCGGCACCGGCGCACCCACCCTCGTCTTCAACTACTACGAGGGCGGCGGCACCAACATCGCCGGCGAGGACATCCTGATCCTCGAGGAGGGCGGCTGGCCCGAGCGGCCCGGGGAGATCAACCTCGACGAGTCCTCGGCCGAGCGTGGCGGCTACGAGATCGGCGACGAGGTCACCCTCCTGCTGCCCGTCGGTGAGCTCCGCAAGACGTTCGAGCTCGTCGGCACCTCCAACTTCAACGGCGGCGGCACCGCCGGCGCCACCCTGGCGCTGCTCGAGACCAGCGAGGCCCAGGACCTCTTCCTCGAGGGCGAGGACGCCTACACCACCGTCGCCCTGACCGGCGCCGACGGCGTCAGCCAGACCGAGCTCGCCGACGCGGCGAAGACGGTCCTCCCCGACGGGTTCACCGCGGTGACCGGGCAGGAGGTCATCGACGAGTCCGACGAGCAGATCGGGCAGTTCCTCGACGTCATCGGCTACTTCCTCGTCGCCTTCGCCGTGATCGCGATCGTCGTCGGGGCGTTCATCATCTTCAACACCTTCTCCATCCTGGTCTCGCAGCGGGTGCGCGAGTCGGCGCTGCTGCGCGCGCTCGGAGCGAGTCGCCGGCAGGTGACGAGGTCGGTGCTCGTCGAGGCGTTCCTGATGGCGGTCCTCGGATCCACGCTCGGCCTGCTGCTGGGCCTGGGCCTCTCGCGCGGGCTCGCCGCCGTCTTCCGGTCGCAGGGCCTCGACATCGCCGGCGACGTGCTGGTGCTGACGCCCACGACGATCGTGACGGCGTACGTCGTCGGCATCGCCGTCACCATGGTCGCCGCGTTCGTGCCGGCCCGGCGGGCGGCGAAGGTCGCTCCGGTCGCCGCCCTCCGCGACGACCTGACCGTGCAGGAGAAGGCCCTGGGTCGCCGGCGTCTGGTCCTGGGCACCCTCGCGCTGCTCGTCGGCGCGGCCCTGATCGGCGCGGGACTCGTCGGCGCGCCCGGCGCCGACCCGGCGTGGATCGGCGCGGGCTCGGTGATCTGGGTGATCACCGTCGCCGTGATGGCTCCCGTGCTCGGGCGGCCGGTGCTGCTGGCCTGCCGCTCCGTCTTCGGCAAGGTCTTCGGCACCGCCGGCAAGCTCGCCGGCGAGAACGCCCTGCGCAACCCGCGCCGTACGGGTGCCACCGCCTCCGCCCTGATGATCGGGCTGGCCGTGGTGTCGGCCGTGGGCGTGCTGGCGTCCTCGCTCAGTGCGACCAACGACGAGCTCGTCGACCAGGAGTTCCGCAGCGACTTCCTCGTGCAGTCCCCGAGCTTCCAGGGGTTCCCGACCCGGATCGGCGACGAGATGGCCGAGGTCGAGGGCGTCGGGACGGTCTCCCGGATGCAGGGCTCGGTGGCCCTGGTCAAGCAGGACCAGCAGTTCGTGGTGGGCGTGGACCCGGCCTTCGCCGAGATCTACGAGCTCGACATGCGCCGCGGCACCCAGGACATCCGCGGCGACCAGACGATCCTCAGCGAGTCGACGGCGGGCGACCTCGACGCCGACGTCGGTACGACGCTGCCCGTCGCGTTCCCGGGCGGTCAGACGATCGACCTCGAGGTCGTCGGCATCTTCGAGGACACCCCGATCACCGGCGGGGTGACCATGCCGATCAGCGTCCTGGAGGAGGCCGGGCTGCGGCGCAACGACAGCACCCTCAGCATCAACGTCGCCGAGGGAGCCGACGTCGGCGAGGTGCAGGCGGCCCTCGACGAGGTGGTCGAGGACATCCCGGTCGTGACCGTGCAGGACAAGGAAGGCTTCGCCGAGCTCATCCAGGGACAGGTCAACCAGCTGCTGTTCCTGATCTACGGCCTGCTGGCGCTGGCGGTGATCATCGCGGTGATCGGCATCGTCAACACCCTCGGCCTCAGCGTCATCGAGCGGACGCGGGAGGTGGGGCTGCTCCGGGCGGTCGGTCTGTCGCGCCGCCGGCTGCGGCGGATGATCACGCTGGAGTCGATCGCGATCGCCGTGCTCGGGGCCGTGCTCGGCCTGGTGGTCGGCCTGCTCATCGGGGTGGCGCTGCGCCAGTCGCTGTCGGAGGACCTGACGGTGCTCTCGCTGCCGCTCGGGTCGCTGGTGGTCTTCCTCCTGATCGCCGTCGTCTTCGGCGTGCTGGCCGCGATCGTCCCGGCGGTGCGTGCGTCGCGGATGAAGGTGCTGGACGCCATCGCCACCGAGTGAGGTCGGAGCGAGTCCAGCGTGACGTGACCCGCCTCACGGACCGCGCCCCCGGGTGGAGACGCCCGGGGGTCGCGGTGGCACCGTGGGTGGGTGAGTGACGTACGACCCCAGACCCGAGAGCAGCGCGACACCCGGTCCGACTCGGCCTTCTTCGGCCAGCCGGGCGTGCTGGCCAACCTGTTCGGCGTGGAGCTGTGG
>CAZDAO010000107.1:0-9972 GCA_964503015.1 uncultured Nocardioides sp.
CGTCGAGAGGCGTTTCCCGGCCACGTCGGAGTGGCACGGCAAGAAGCTGCTCGTGAGCGGCGAGGGTGCCGGGAAGATGATCACCCCGATGTTCATCGTGATCCTCACCCTGGGCACCACGGACCTGCTGTTCGCCCTGGACTCGATCCCGGCGATCTTCGGCATCACCAAGGAGCCCTACCTGGTGCTCACGGCCAACATCTTCGCGTTGATGGGCCTGCGCCAGCTCTACTTCCTCATCGGTGGTCTGCTCCAGCGCCTGATCTACCTCTCCTACGGCCTCGCGTTCCTGCTCGCCTTCATCGGCGTGAAGCTCTTCTTCCACGCGCTGCACGAGAACGAGCTGCCCTTCATCAACGGCGGCGAGCACCTCGACTACGCCTGGCTCGAGATCCCGATCTGGCTCTCGCTGGTCGTCATCGTGGCCACGCTCGCCGTCACCGCGGTGCTGTCGCTGTGGGCGTCGAGCCGGATGACCCCGGAGCAGCAGGACGCCGCCACCGGGCCCCGCCGCGACTGGGAGGACGACTGAGAGCTGGTGCCGTGACCGGCGCCGGACCTCAGGACACGCACTGGCTGACGCTGGGGGAGCTGTCGGACCCCCGCGTCATCCGGAGGTCGAGGCACACCGACTCGGTGGTGCGCAGGAGCAGTCGCTGCTGCGTGGTGGTGCCGTACTCGGCGGTGTCGTCGCGGTAGTAGCTGAACTCGTCGCCCGCCTTCACCCGGACCGGCGGGTTCCACTCGAACAGCACCCCGCGCGCCGTACGACGACCGGTGAGGGTCGGTGCCTCGGTGAGCACGTCGGGCGACAGCGGGGACGGCGTCACCGACGTGCTCGGCACCACGACGCCCGGGTCCTCGTCGGGACCGCCGCCGAGCACGATGTACCCGAGGACGGCGGCCAGCAGGGCGGCTGCCACGCCCGCCCACACCAGCCGGGACACGCCACCGCGCTCGTCCTCGCCGTCGGGTGTCGCGGGGGCAGGGTCCTGGGCGGCGATGCGACGCGGGCCGCTGGCCGAGATCACGGTCACCGGCTTCATCGCGGTGGCGTCCTCGGGCGCGTCGGGGACCTCCGGCGGTGCGACCGAGGCGTCGGGGCGGTCGCCCTCGACGGCGACGGCGGTGCGCGCCCAGCCGGCTGCCGACTCGATGCGCTGCAGCGCCCGGGCGAGCTCGAGGGCGCTCTGCGGACGGTGCTCGGGCTTCTTGGCCAGGCACTGCTGCAGCAGCCGGTCGAGGGCGGGCGGCACGTCGGGCCGCTGGGTCGCGGGCGGTGCGGCGTGCAGGATGCGGGCACTCAGCGCGCGGGTGGAGTTGTCGCCCGAGGGGATCGAGAAGGGCGAGCGTCCCACGAGGAGGTGCCAGATGGTGGCGCCGAGGGAGTAGACGTCGGAGGCCACGGAGCCGTTCGACCGGCCGTCGAGCAGCTCGGGCGGTGACCACGGGTAGGAGATGCGGACGTCGTTGTCGCCCTCCACGTCGGCCATGTGCCCGGCGATGCCGAAGTCGGTCAGGGCGGGCTCGTGGTAGGTCGTGACGAGGACGTTGCTCGGCTTGATGTCGCGGTGCAGGATGCCCGAGCGGTGGGCGGTCTCGATCGCGCTGGCCAGCTTGATGCCCGTGGAGACCGCGTCGACCGGCGCCATCGGGTTCGAGCGCACCCGGACCCCGAGGTCGGGGGGCGGGCAGTAGCGCATGACGAGGAACGGCCGCCCGCCCTCGGCGGTCACGCCCGCGGTGATCACCGAGACGATGTAGGGGTGGTCGGCGAGGCGGGCCATCGCGTTGGCCTCGGCGGTGAACAGGTACTTCTCGCGGTCGGTGAGCGGCACGTCGGGGCGCACGACCTTCACCGCGACGCGCTGGCGCGGCCACTGCTGCTCGTAGAGGAAGACGTCGGCGAAACCGCCGCTGCCCAGGTGCTCGACGAACGCGAACCCGGGGATGACCGGGGCGCTCACCGGCCCACGGCCCCCGTCTCGAAGCGGACGGCATAGACGTGGGCCATGTCCAGGACGGTACCGGGTTCGAGGACGTAGGCGTCTCCGGGCCGCATCCGCTGCGGTTCGCGGCCGGGCAGGGCGATGGTGGTGCCGCCGCGGCTGTCGAGGTCGCGGGCCACGACGTCCCAGCCGTCGAGCTCGATCTGCAGGTGCCGGCGGGAGACGAAGGAGTGGTCCTTCGGGAGGTGCACGAGGTGCGGCCAGTCGGTGCTGCCGTCGGCGGGCGCCGGCTTGCGACCGAGGACCACGCCGCGGTCGAGCGGCACGACCTCCCCGGTGGGCAGGCGCAGGCCGCCCAGCGGCGGACGCTCGACGCGTCGCGGCTCCTGCGGGGCGACCCGCTGGTGGCAGACCCGGCACTGGGGTGCGATCGGGGGAGTGAGGTGGCCGAGCGGGCAGCTGACGGCCAGCACCGTCGGGACGCTGCTCTGGTCGAGGTGGGCGGGGCGGTGGGTCGTGGCACCGTCGTGGTCGTCGGCGGGGTCGCCGCCGAGGTCGCCTCCCGGGCCGGGGGACCGGTGCGGGTCGGAGGGCTCGCGGATGGTGGTGTGGGTGCCCTCCTCGATCCGCTGGACCAGCAGCGGGTCCGGCTCCGAGGTGTCGGGCAGGGCGCCCGTGTCCTCGACCGGCCGCAGCTGTCGGATCCGGGGCGGCGGACCGTCCGGTCCCTTGGCGGCGAGGATGTCGGCCGGGATGCCGTCGATCAGCGTGGCGGTGGCGGGCGGCGGGTCGGCCTCCTGGGCGCGGGTGACCGGGGCGGTGCGGGCGGACAGCGGCTTGAGCTCGACCCGGTCGGCCCCCACCACGCCGCCGACCAGGCGACGCAGGGCCGGGACGTCCTGGGGGTCGGTGCCACCGTCGAGGCTGAGCACCCGCGAGGGGCCCGCGAGGCGCACGTGCCCGGTGCCGCGAGACAGCGTCGAGGACGCGCCGGCGGTGAAGTCGACGATCGCCAGTCCGGGCGGGTCGCCGTCGAAGTGCTTCTCGACGACGGCCATCACCCGCTCGACGACCGGCGACCCGGACGGTGCGGTCATCGCGAGCACGTCCCAGATCTCCTGGACGACCTGCTCGTCACCGGGATCGGTCAGCAGCACCCAGTGCGCGCCACTGCCCAGAAGCACGCCGTCCCCTGCGGCGTACCTCGCTTCCACGATCAACGTCGGCTCCCCTCGTCCACGCCCACGCGTCCATCATCACCCATCACCGCGCGGCGGCGCACCCGGTCCCGACTTGTCCGAACCTCCGCGCCCTACATACCCTCCTGCTGGGTGACTGCGGTGGGCACGTCACTCGTGGGCCAAGGGGGACTGGCGTGAGACCGACGTCGTTCGTGCGTCGACACCGCGCAGGCATCGCATCCGGTGCTGCGCTGGCGGTGGCTGCCTCCGCCCTGGTGGCCTACGCGATCACCGCGGAGGGGTACAAGAAGCACGAGGCCGAGCTCAACGACGGCGGGGTCTGGGTCGTGAACGGGGCCAAGGGCTGGTCGGGCCGGATGAACAAGCCGATCAACCAGCTCGACGGCGTGGTCCCCAGCCAGGACGGCAAGGCCCGCCTCGACGTCGTCCAGGACGGCGCCGCGGTCGTGACGCTCAACCGCGACGCCAGTCGTGGCCAGTCCATCGAGACCAGTCGGCTGGAGTCCCAGGACGGCGGCTCCGCAGCGGTGCCGAGCACCGGCGAGGTCGGCATGGCGGGCGGCACCCTCGCGAGCGTCGACGCCGAGACCGGTGACGTCTGGGCGGTCCGCTACGACGACCAGGTGGGCCGTCCGGTGATGAGCGGCATCGACCGGCAGGCCGACCCGCTCGCCGAGACGGGCAAGGACGCCGCCCTCGCCGTCGCCCAGGACGGCACGGTCGTCGTGACGTCGGCCGACGAGGGCACCGTCACGACCCTCGCCCCACGCGGCGCCACGCTCGGCAAGGCCCGGACCACCGACCTCCCCGGAGACGCCGGGCAGGTGGACGCGGTCACGACGGTCGGCGACCGGATCGTCACGCTCGACACCGATGCGGGGGTGCTGCGCGTCCTCGACGGCGCCACGGTCCCCGTGCCGCCCCGCAGCGAGCTCCAGCAGCCCGGACCCGCCGCCGACGCCGTGCTCGTGGGCGCGCCCGACGGCCTGCTCAGCATCGACCTCGGGTCCGGCGACGTCACCACCATCTCCACCCGGTCCGGCACTGCCGTCGCACCGGTGCGCCTCGGCGCGTGCGTGTTCGGTGCCTGGTCCGGCGGCCGGGGCGCCGTCACGGTGCAGTGCGGTTCCGAGGTCGTCACCGACGAGCGGCTCGGCGGCGACGCCACCAGCCTGGCCTTCCGGGTCAACCGCGGCGAGATCGTCCTCAACGACGCGGTGAGCGGCACCGTCTGGGACGTCCAGCAGGAGCACCCGGTCAAGATCGACAACTGGGAGGCCTTCACGTCGAAGAAGAAGGACGACGAGGAGGACGAGAAGGACGAGAACCAGAGCGAGGCCGACCGCAGGCCGCCGCGGGCCAAGCCCGACGCGTACGGCGTCCGCGCCGGTCGCACGACGGTGCTCCACCCGCTCGACAACGACTCCGCGCCCGACGGGCGACTGCTCAGCATCGTCGACGTCGACCAGCCGACCGGAGGCGCGCGGGTCGAGATCAGCCCCGACGGGCAGACCCTCGTGCTGCAGATGCCGGAGCGCGGACGCGCCGCGAGCTTCGAGTACTTCATCGACGACGGCCGTGACGGTCTCTCCGCGCACGCCGCGGTCACCGTCGACGTCCGCGAGCCCGGGCAGAACGAGCCGCCGGACGTGCGCCAGGGCTACAAGAAGCCGACCTACAAGGTGCCGCACGGCGGCGCCCTCGACGTGCCGGTCCTCGCCGACTGGCGCGACGACGCCGACGGCGACACGCTGCTGCTCGACTCCGCCCAGGCCGTGGGAGGAGCGGAGACCGGAGCGGTGGCGCGCACGACCGCCGACGGCCGGATCCGGTTCACCGCGCCGACCACGAAGGCCGACGGCCAGCAGCTGGTCCGCGTCGACTTCGCCGTCACCGACGGCCGTTCGGCGGCGGTGAGGCGCTCGATGACCTTCCAGGTGCAGGCGCCGCAGGACCAGAAGTCCTTCCCCCCGACCGCGCAGCCGGACGTCGTCCGCGGCGAGGTGGGCAAGCCCATCAAGATCCGCCCGCTGCTCAACGACCTGCCCGGCTCCGACCCGGCCACCCCGAACGCCGAGCTGGTGCTGGGCGGCAAGGTCCCCCAGCAGCCGGGGGCGAAGGTCGTCTCCGACCTCGACGCCGGCACCCTCACCTTCACCGGGGACCGCCCCGGCACGTACTTCCTGAACTACGACGCCGGCTACGGCAACGCCGACCTCGACCAAGGCACCATCCGGGTGGACGTCAAGCCGCGACCGAAGCGGTCCGCGGACCCGATCGCGATGCCCGACACGCTGACCGTCTACGACCAGGCACCCGGCGTGGTCGACGTGCTCGCCAACGACCTCGACCCCGCCGGCGGGCTGCTGGTCGTCACCCAGGCCTCGGCCGACCGGGCCGGACAGCTCGACGTCGCGATCATCGACGGCCGCTGGCTGCGCATCGCGGCCCGCCAGCCGGACCTGTCGCCGACCACCCAGACGGTGTCGTACACCATCAGCAACGGTCCGAACTCCGGTGCGCGGGGCGAGGTCGTGGTCACCCAACGGCCCGCCCCGGCCGACAACACCCCCATCACGGTGGCCGACAAGGTCGTCGTGCGCGCCGGCGCGTCGGTGTCTGCACCCGTGCTCGACAACGACATCTCGCCGTCCGGCGACCGGCTCACCCTGGTGAGCGACCTCGTCGACGCCGACGTGCCAGGCCGGCTCGAGGTGGTGGCGCCCATCGACGTCACCGGCGACGTTGGCACGGCGTTCGTCTCCGGCCGGATGGTGCGCTACGTCGCCCCGGCCAGGATCGCGGATCGCGACACCTTCACGGTCCCCTACGTCGCCCGCAACCTCGACGGCAACCGCGCCACCGGCCGGCTGCAGGTGACGGTCGTGCCGGCCGACGACCCCAACGACCCGCCGGAGCCGCCCACGCTCGAGGGCCGCGTGGTCTCCGGCGACACCGTCAAGGTCCGGGTGCCCGGGGTCGGCGTCGACCGCAACGGCGACCCGGTCACGGTCACCGGCATCACCTCGGCCCCGCGGCTGGGCCGCATCGTCTCCTTCGGGGGCAACTTCCTGGAGTACCAGGCCTACCCCCGCACGGTCGGCACTGACGAGTTCACCTACTCCGTCGTCGACTCCGAGGGCGCCTTCGCGACCGGCACGGTCCGGGTCGCGGTCGTCACGCCCGGCCAGCCCCAGCCCCCGCTCGCGGTGGAGGACCGACTGACCGTCGAGCCCGGGCGCACCGCGACGTTCGACCCGCTGGCCAACGACTTCGTCGCGCCGGGCGAGTCCGTCGACGTGCGGCTGCTCAACGGCCCCGACGGCGCCGAGCTCGACGCCAGGACGAACCTGGTGACCGTGCCGGCGCCCGACGACCCGGCGGCAGAGCCCGTCGTGATCGTCTACAGCGTCACCAACGGGTTGAGCGAGTCCCGCTCGACGATGACGCTGGAGACCGCCGAGGACGTCAACAACCCGCCGATCGTCTACGACGCGTTCGGCCGCGCCGGTGACAGCGGCAGCGTGGTCGTGGACGTGCTCGAGGGGGCGTACGACCCAGACGGGCGTGCCGAGGACCTCGAGGTGGTCGACGTCGGCGGTGGCGCGCGGATCCTCGACGGGGCGGAGGTGCGCGCCGACCGAGGCGCCGCACCGCAGGTGCTTCCGTTCGAGGTGCGCGACGGCGACGGGGCAGCAGCCTCGGCGTCGGTCTACGTCCCGCCGACGGGCACCGGCCTGCCGTTCGTCGTGCCGGGCGCGCTGATCGAGCTCGACCCCGGCGAGACGGTGACCGGCCGGATCACCGACTACGTCGAGGCGCCCGACGGAGCCGAGGTGCGCCCCGCCTTCGGGCGGCGCTCGTACTCCGCGTCGCCCACCTCGCTCACGGCCGGACCGGACGGGGAGAACCGGTTCTCGCTGTCCGCTCCCGCCTCCTACCGCGGCCCGGGTGCCCTGCTGGTCGAGGTCACCACGGCGACCGACGCGAGCGGCAACGAGGACACCTCGACGACCTCGGACGGCGCGACCGTCCTGCTGTCGATCCCCGTCTACGTCGGCGACAACGTGCCGTCGCTGGAGTGCCCCACGACCGTGGTCCCGATCTCGGCGGGGCAGCGCTTCGACCTCGACATCGCGACCTTCTGCAAGGTCTACACCGACGACCCGCGCGACGCGGCGGGCCTGGAGTACACCGCGGAGTGGAGCGAGGGCCTCGACGGCCTGGACCTCGGCAGCCCGGAGGGGTCCGTGGTCGCGGTCACCGCGGACGACACCGCCACCGAGGGCGGCGAGGCGGTGCTCGCCGTGCGGGCCGGTGACAGCAACACCGAGGTGGTGCGCTTCAGGCTGGCGCAGGCACCTTCACCGACGCTGCTGCCCATCAAGGTCGACACCATGGAGGCGGGGCAGACCCGCACCTACGACATGCGCGACTACCTCACCGGTGGCGTGGCCGAGCCGGACCCGACCATCCTCTCGGTCGACAGCATCGGCAACTCCGGCGTCCGCGCGAGCTTCGAGGGCAGCCGGTTGACGCTGACCGCCGCGAAGGACGCGCGCGGCGTGCAGGCCGGCTTCCGCATCGTCGTCAGCGACGTCTCCTCCGACGACCCGCCGGCCTCGCGCCGTGCGGAGGGCCGCACCCAGTTCCAGGTCGTCGGCACGCCGTCACCGCCGGGCGAGCCGCGGCCCTACCGGAAGTTCGACCAGGAGGGCACGGTCACCATGTCGTGGGCCCCTCCGGACGACGACGGTGGCGCGCCGATCCTCTACTACTGGGTCCGCGAGGAGCGCTCCGGGGACAAGCAGCGCTGCGACACCAACGAGTGCGTCTTCCGCGGTCTCGAGAATGGCCGCAACTACAACTTCCGTGCGGCCGCGGTCAACCGCGTCGGCCAGAGCGAGTGGAGCGGCCTGTCGAAGTCCGCCCAGGCCGACACCGCGCCCGGGCGCGTCCAGAACATCCGGATGACCGACCGCGGTGACGGCACCATCACCCTCGCCTGGGACAAGCCGTCGACGAAGACGTCGAAGATCCTCGACTACACCATCACCTGGGTCGGCGGGCAGGCGGTCGTGGGCGGTGAGCAGGAGTCGTACACCGCTGTCGGCCTGAACAACAACGAGAAGTACGTCTTCACGATCAAGGCGCACAACAAGGTCGACTACTCGCTGCCGCGCTCGTCGCCCGAGATGCAGCCGCTCGGCACGCCTCCGGCCCCGGCTGCGCCGACCGTCACCGACCTGGAGGCCGGTGCCGACCAGACCAACCTCAGCATCTCGTGGCAGTCCGTACTGCCCGAGGGGCCAGGGCCAACGGTCTACACCGTCACCTACACCAACGGTCGCGCCACTGGGGTCGTGCCCGGCTGCCAGCGAATCGCGTCACTGACCTGCATCCACGCCGGCGTGCCGTACGACGGCCTCACGTACACCTATCGAGTGACGGCAGCCAACATCGGGAACCGGTCACCTGCCAGCGACGCGACCTCGATCGAGGCCGTCGGTCGTCCCGCCCCGTGGGGCGCGATCCAGGCTCGAGCGACCGGCAACAACCAGGAGGCGGAGGTCGTGTACACCGTCCCCGACTCCCGCGGTGCGACGAGCAAGGTGGACATCCTCGTCGGCGGGCTCGTCCAGCGGTCCTACCCCCAGCAGACGGGGGCGCACACGGTGAGCGTCCCGGTGCCGAACAACGAGCAGGCCTTCCCCATCCAGCTCCGTGTGTGCAACGAGGACGCCCCCGCCGGCTGCACGCTCAGCGGTCAGGTGAGCGTGCAGACGTTCGGGCCGTTGGCGCCCTCGCACATCTCCACACTTCAGCCGGTGGTCGACGGGCAGAGCATCTCCTGGGTCGTCTCCGGAACGTCCAACGGACGCCCGGCGACGTTGACGGTGTCCTCCTCCGACCGCAACCAGACCTTCCAGGTCCCCGCCGGCTCGTGGTCGGTGCAGACCTCCAACCTGAACCTGGGATGGCGTCACGCGGAGAGGGTCACCGTCACGCTGGTGGACTCCGCGAACGGTCGAGGTCCCGTGTCGCGTTCCGAGGAGAGCGGCACCGGCGCGCCTCCCCAACCGACCGTCGAGCTCTACCGGTCGGGCGATCGCTGCTCGACGGCCGACCCGCTCCCGGAGGGAGTCCCGAACTGCCGCTCCCGCGGGTGGCAGCAGGGCGAGGACTGCACGCTGGACAACTGTGCCTTCATCCAGTTCACCGTGCGAGGGTTCCAGTCGCGCTACTCCTGCACGCTCCACCGACAGTTCAGGTCGGCCATCGACTTCACCGTCGACCCGGTGCGAGACCAGAGCGGCAACGCGTTCTACTACGGGTCCCTGGCAGCCGGCGCCATCTCGCTCGACTGCTGGACTCCCGACTACCAGCGCAACCAGAGCGCCTACCAGGAAGTCGAGTCCAACACGGTCTCCTGGTGACCACCATCGAGCCGCCCACCGACCGATCCACGCCGCCCACACCCGAAGGACCTCGCGCATGACGATCAGCCACGAACAGGCCGAGTGGTTCAAGTCCACGTTCGACCAGCTCACCGACAACATGGAGAAGGCCGTGCTCGGCAAGCGCCACGTGGTGCGGCTGGCGCTGACGTGCCTGCTCTCGGAGGGCCACATCCTGCTCGAGGACTTCCCGGGCACGGGCAAGACGATGCTGGCCCGGGCGCTGGCCAACACGGTGCAGGGCAGCCACGCCCGCATCCAGTTCACGCCCGACCTGCTGCCCTCCGACGTCACCGGCGTCACCGTCTATGACCAGCACAAGGGCACCTTCGAGTTCCACCCCGGCCCGATCTTCCACACCAT
>CAZDAO010000108.1:0-9970 GCA_964503015.1 uncultured Nocardioides sp.
CCGACGTCGACCACATCGTCGCCTACGACCACCACGCCGACGCCGAGGGCCGACCCCAACCCGGCCCGACCACCACGTCCAACCTGGCCTGCCTGTGCCGGTCCCACCACCGGTTGAAGACCCACACCGCCTGGACCTACCGGATGCTCGCGCCCGGGGTGTTCGAGTGGACCAGCCCGCACGGCCACCACTACCTCCGCGACCACACCGGCACCACCCCGATCGCAGAGCCCCGGCCACCCGACCGACCATGACCCCGCCCCGCACCCCGCCAGTCCTCACGATGGCGGGGCCACAGGCGTGTCCAGGCTCGGATCGGTCCTGACCGCGGCATGCGCCGGGGTCAGGGCAATCGAGGTCCCGCGTGACCCGACAGGCACCTCCAGCCGTTGTCGGAGCGGACCCACACCTGGGTCATCGGCATCCGCAAGGTCGCCGACGCGTCTTTGTCCGACCGCACGACGTCGTGCACCTCGGCGTACAGGACGGCTGTGTCACCCACGACCACCACCTCGGGGTCGACCAAGGTCTGCGATCGCCAGACTGTGTGCCCCTGGGTGTTCCGGCGGACGTACTCCGCGCGGTCGTAGGTCTCGCCGACGTGCGCGGTCCACCTGAAGTCCTCGTGCAGGAGATCGGTGAGTCGCCCGGCGTCGCCGGCCGCGAGCGCCGCCGCTCTCGACTCCGCCGCCGCGACTACTTCCTGCTCGACCCGCATGTCCATCACAGTGCCACGGTGAGCCTCCCGAGGCCACGGGTGCCGCAACGTGGCGGCGGTGCGGACGTCCGAGACGGGGCACCTGCGAGATGACCTGTCCCGCCGCTGGGACACTGCCCGTGTGCTGACCGCCGACGGCCTCGACGTGACCGACGCGCTGACCTGGTCCTCAGCGGCTGTCGGAACCCTCGCCCGTGTCACCGAGCTCTCGGGTGGCTGGACCTCGACCATGCTCGCGTTGGTGACCGAGGACGGCGACGAGGCCGTGCTCAGGCTCATGACGCGCGAACCGTGGCGCACCCATGGACCTGCCCTCACCACACGAGAGCGCGACATCCAGCAGATGCTGGCGCACACCAGCGTTCCGGCACCTCGTTCCCGAGCACTGGATGCTGAGGGTCACGACTGCGGCTTCCCCGCGCACCTGATGAGCCGCCTCCACGGGAGCGTCGAGGTTGGACGCGTCGACGAGGTCTCGCTGAATCGGCTCGCGCACGTGCTCGCCTCCATCCACGAGGTGTCGCCGACCATCGACGTCCGCCCCTACCAGTCCTGGGCCTGGGAAGAGAAGTACGTCGTCCCGTCGTGGGCCACGGACGCGGCTCTGTGGCAGGAGGCGTTCGCGCTGCTGCGCACTGATGCGCCGGACCACGAGCCCTGCTTCATCCACCGCGACTTCCAGCCGCGCAACGTGCTCTGGCAGGACGGGCAGGTGAGCGGGGTGGTCGACTGGGTCGAGACGTCGCTGGGCCCGGCATGGCTGGACGTCGCCCACTGCTGCACCAACCTCGCTCTCCTCCACGGGAGCGAGACGGCCGACCGGTTCGCCGCCGCCTACGTCGCCCGCACGGGGCGGGAACCGCAGCACTACTTCGACGTCATGGACATCGTCGGGTTCCTCCCTCCCCCCGGCAAGGAAGGCTTCATCACGGCGGCGGACGAGCGTCGAAGGCTCGAAGCGCGCCTCTCATCCGTGATGAGCCGGATCGACATCCAACGCTGAGCGGCTCCGCCACTGGTGGACCCTCCTCGAGGGACGACCGGTCATCGGCAGATCCACCGAGCTGATCGCGGCAGAACCGGACGTTCAACCGACCGTCGCGCGCACGTGCGGCGGTTCTGGCCCGTCCAGTCGTCGGAGCGGGGCAACATCCGCCGCACGTGCGTAACGGACCTCTGACGTGCACCGTCTGAGACCCGCACTTCGACATGAGCGGACGTCGAGCTGCACAGTTGTCAGCCCCGGGCAGGCGCATGCCACGCCTGTACGTGGCCGTCGCCAGCACCAGGCCTGCGGCTCGAGGTCACCCGCGCCCGCACGGAGGGCGGCCGGGCCCGCCACGCCCGTAGAACCCAGCAAGCCCGCACCGGAGCAGGTCGCGCAGTGATCCCGGCGTGAGCGGGGCGTCCCCGCGGCGCAACGCCAGAGACGCCGAGGACGCCACACGGAGGGGATGTTCCCCGTCCGTATGACGTCCTGCGAGGGTCTGGCTACGTCAGCCGTTGACGGCGTTCTTGAACGCAGCGGCCGGCTTGAAGGCCGGCGCCTTGCTGGCGGCGATCTCCATGGTCTCGCCGGTCTGCGGGTTGCGGCCGGTGCGGGCCGAGCGCTCGCGGGACTCGAAGGTCCCGAAGCCGGGGACGGTGACCTTGTCGCCGCCGGCGACGGCCTGGGTGATCGAGGTGATGACGGCCTCGAGGGCCTTGTCGGCCTGGGCGTTGCTCAGCTCGGCGTGCGAGGCGATGGCGTCGCGCAGTTCAGTCTTGTTCACGTGAAGCTCCTGCTAGTAGGTGTGGACGGCCGCCATTCAACAACGCCGACCTGCTCCCGTGTGGCACCACCCGCCCCGTAAGGGTGAAGGACTGTCGGTGCCCGGTGCCACAGTCGGACCCACCGAGCAAGGGAGAAGGACGATGACCGACGCGCCCGACGTGAGCCTCAGACGGGTCGAGGACGGTGACCTCGAGGCCTTCTTCGAGCACCAGGCAGACCCCCTCGCGGTGGAGATGGCGGCGTTCCCCGCCCGCGACCGGGAGCAGTTCGCGGCGCACTGGACGAGGCTCCGCGCCAACGACGCCGTCGTCACCCGCACGGTTGTCGCCGACGGCGAGGTGGCGGGCAACATCGGCAGCTGGGACGACGACGGGCAGCAGTTCCTCGGCTACTGGATCGGGCGCGAGTGGTGGGGGCGCGGCGTCGCGACGAGGGCACTCGCGCTGCTGCTCGACGAGGTGCATGTCCGTCCGCTGCATGCCCACGTCGTGGCGCACAACGCCGGGTCGATCCGGGTCCTCGAGAAGTGCGGGTTCCGGCGTGACCGCGCCCTGGAGGAGGGGCACGCGTCCGACGACGCCGTCGAGGAGCTCTGCTTCGTGCTCGAGGCCTGACGCGCGTCAGCGCAGCCGCTTGACCGTGCCGACGAGCGCGGAGCGGGCCTGCAGGTGCAGGGCCGGCGGCCGCAGGACCTCGCGATCGACGGAGCGGGGCGTGTCGCCGTGACGGATGCTGTAGCGCGGCTGGAGCCACCGGTCGCTGCGCGCCCACCGCCGGTCGCTGGTCTGCACCGAGCGGTAGCCGAGTGGCTTCAGCGCCTCCAGCACCCCGCGGTCGTAGCGGCCGAGGGGGAGTGCGGCATCCTGCACGCGACTGCCGGTGACGTCCTCGAGCACCTCACGCGAGGTGACGAGCTCCTCGTGGCGGCGGGCCGCGTCGAGCCCGCGCCACGGTCGGTGCGTCATGCCGTGGTTGCCGATCGTCATGCCCGCGTCGCGCAGGCGGCGTACGTCGTCGGAGCGCAGGCTGCCCGGCTGGTCCAGGCGCCCCGCCACCACGAAGAAGGTCGCGGTCAGCCCGCGCTCGAGCAGTGCCGGCAGGGCGATCTCGACGTCGGAGGCGTTGCCGTCGTCGAAGCTCAGCCGCACGTCGTCGCGATCCACCACCCGGTCGAGCACGCCCAGGAAGGTGTCGCGGCTGATCCAGTAGGAGTCCTCGCCCGGCTCGAGCACGCGCTGCGGTGTGCCGATGCCGTGGAAGCAGACGTTCACCACACGCATGCCGGAAAGGTAGGCGACCGCACGGCCGCCCGGGCCGGTCCGGCGACCCAGGCTCCCCAATTGGGGGTATTGGCCCCTCGCGGCACCGGTTCGCCGGCCGGCGCTTCCTACGGTGAGGACCATGGGGGAGTCCGCGGGGGAGTCCGTGCTGGTCAGCGAGAAGCCAGCTGAGAAGCAGGGCAAGAAGCCGGGCGAGAAGGTGCAGCTCGCGCCGATCACCGACGCCGACGTCGCAGACGTCGCGGCGTTCCTGCACCGGCACCTCAACAGCAGGCTCAGCGCCGAGCAGTGGGCGCGCAGCGCCGTGCCACCGTGGCCCGTCGACGCCCCCAACCACGGCTTCCTGCTCCGGCAGGGGGACGCGATCGTCGGCACCTACCTGGCCTTCTACTCCGAGCGCGAGATCGACGGCCGGGTGCGCCGGATCTGCAACCTGGCCGCCTGGTGCGTGCTCGACGAGCACCGTGCCCACGGCGTACGGCTCGCCCGGGCGATGCTGCGCCAGCGCGGCTTCGACTTCGTGGACCTCTCGCCCAGTGGCAACGTCGTGGCGCTCAACGAGCGGATGGGCTTCAGCCGGCTCGACACCGCGACAGCGCTCGTGCCCAACCTGCCACTGCCGTCCCGGCGCGGCGTGCGAGTGCTGACCGCTCCTGCGCAGGTCGAGGCCGCGCTCTCCGGGCGCGACCTCGAGGTCTACCGCGACCACCGGGACGCGGCCGCCGCGCTGCACTTCGTCGTCCGGGTGGGTGAGGACTCCTGCTACGTGATCGCGCGTCGCGAGCGGCGCAAGGGGTTGCCGCTCTTCGCGTCGCTGCTGCACGTCTCGGACCCCGCCGTGCTGGCGCGCGCCGGCCACGCGCCCTACCGCCACCTGCTGCTGCGGCACCGCGCGCTGGTGACCCTGGCGGAGGGCCGCGTCGCGGGCCGGCCACCACGGCTGTCGCGTCGCCAGGCCGCCCCGCGGCCCCGGATGTACCGCGGGGACGACCTGTCACCGCGGTCGGTCGACTACCTGTACAGCGAGCTCATGTGCGTGCCGTGGTGAGCGGTCCGGACGAGGTCAACACGACGACGAGGGGAACACGATGACGCAGAACCGTGGGGCAGCAGCGCGGCTGAGGCACGTCCTGGTGGACGCGCCGGGATCGGCCGGCGCGCGCACGCGGGCGGCCCGCTGGGAGCTGGTGCAGCAGGCCTTCCCCGACCTGGCGACCATGTCGGTCCTCGACCTCGGCGGCACTGTCGAGTGGTGGCGCCGGGCGCCGGTCCGCCCGAAGGACGTGACGGTGCTCAACCTCTTCGAGCCCGGCGACTCCGACGACCCGGCGATGGTGCCGGTCACCGGCGACGCCTGCCGGGCGCGTGAGGCCCTCGAGGCCGCCGGCGCGCCCACGTCGTACGACGTCGTGTTCTCCAACTCCCTGCTCGAGCACGTCGGCGGGCACGCCCAGCGGGCGGCCCTGGCGCGCGAGGTGCACGCGCTGGCGCCACGGCACTGGGTCCAGACGCCCTACCGCTACTTCCCGCTCGAGCCGCACTGGCTCTTCCCGGGCCTGCAGTTCCTGCCGATGGCCGCACGGGCACGGCTGGCCGCCCGCTGGCCGCTCGCCCACAGCCGCCCCGACACGCGCGAGGACGCGATGTCGGAGGTGCAGTGGACCGAGCTGGTCGGGGTGGCCGAGCTGAGGTCGTACTTCCCGGGCTCCACCGTCCACCACGAGCGCGTGGCCGGTCTGACCAAGTCGCTCGTGGCGGTGGGTGGCGGAGCCCTCTAGGCCCGGGCGGCTGCTAGCCCCGCTCGGGGTTCACCGCGCCACCCGTGTCCCACGTGTTGTTGGTCCACACGTTGCCGCTGGCGCTGCTGTCGAACGACGTCACCGGACCGTAGACGCCGCACTTGCGGTTGGCGCCCCGCTCGAACACGTTGTTGGTGACCCGGACGTTGGTCGCCTGGTAGGGCTTCGAGCTCGACGCCCCGCCGTAGAGGCAGTAGGAGATCGAGGAGTTGTTGGCCCGGAACAGGTTGTTGTCGATGGTCACGTCGTCGATCGGGTCGAAGTCGCCGAAGAGCGACAGGTCACCGCTGCAACCGCCGTCCGTGCTGTTGAGGATCGAGGTGCAGTGCAGCGTGTTGTGGCGCACCACCATGGTGTGACCGCCGTTGGAGATGAAGGCGTTGTTGTGGAAGCTGCCGCCGTCGGGGTTGTGCTGGTCGTGCAGCCACGAGTCGGTCACCTCGCAGTTGTTGTTGCACTGGAAGCTGTGCTGGCCACCGGTGACGTCGACCCGCGTGGCCTTGATGTTGTAGCCCCAGATGCCGGCGGTGGAGACCGCACCGGCGCGCACGTCGGAGTCGGTGATGGTCACCGAGCTGTCGCCGTCACCGTAGATCGACCACACGCCCGGCACCGCGGACTTGTCGATCACCACGCCCTTGGTCTGGATGACCAGCGCGTCCTTGCACTTGGCGAGGACGTCGGCGCCGGAGATGGTGACCGGCGAGCTGATGGTGCAGGGCCCGGTGTAGGGGGTGAGGGTGGTGCCGGCGGGGACGCCGGTGTTGTCCGGTCCCGGCCAGCCGCCCGGGGTGGGCGTCGGCGTCGGGGTCGGCGTCGGGTCCTGGGTCGAGGTGCCCGGCTTGAAGCGGACGTCGACCCAGTAGTTGGTGTCGCGACGCGCCTCCTTGCCCGGGTAGGTGGGGCGGTCGGCCACCTTCGTCCAGCCATTGCGGTCCCTCGGGACGCGCAGCTGCGAGGTGGAGTGGCCCTTGGCGAAGCCGCCGGGGGTGGCCGCGTGGATGCCCTTGTTGCGGGTGTGCACCGACACGACGTAGCGGGTGCCCTTGGTCACCTTGACCTTGGAGGAGAACTTCACCGACTGCCAGCCGGTGCCCTGGACCGGGGCGATCGAGGTGCGGGCGAGCTTCTTGCCCGAGCGCGACCACAGCGTGGCCGAGCGCGGCGTCGCGGCCTTCCACGCCAGCGGCTTGTAGTAGCGGACGCCGACGACCTTGCCGTCGACCTTCGGCGCGAACCGCATGCCGACCTCGCGGGACGGTCCGCGACGTACGTCGACGCGGGAGGGCTCGCCCTTGCCGAAGGCGCCGACCGACGCGGCTGCGCGCTGGGAGTCGGCCGTGGGCACGGCGGGCGCGGGACCGGTCAGCATGACCGCGGAGAGGCCGGCGGCCAGGAGGGCCACGGGCGCCAGCCGCGCGAAGCGGCGTGACATGGGGGTGGGGGTGGTGGGGGGCACGGGGGTGTGCATGCAGAGACCTCGCTGTCACCCGGGGGGTCGGGTACGGGGTTGGGGGAAACGGTACTGCGGTGGGGGCGCAGTCCGAGGCATCCTCCACAAGTCGCCGAGAGCACCACAAGTCGGTGCACGAACTTCCCCAAACGGTGGCAGCCGGGGTGGCGGAGGCCCGGATCAGCGCACGACGGTGGCCGACCAGGCCTGCTCGACGAGCAGCAAGGGCTCGGCTCCGGCCGTGGTGTCGACCGACCACACGTCCGTCACGCCGGGCTCGTCCGGGCGCGGCATCCCGTAGATCAGCGTGTCGTCGTCGAGCCACTCCACCTGGTCGTCGACCCCTCGGGGACCGTTCTCCAGCAGCGTCCGTTCGCCCGTGGCGAGGTCCTGGACGGCGAGCTGCCACACGACCTTGCGGCCCGGGTCCACGTCGACCTTGAACGCCACCTGTTCCCCGTCGGGCGACAGCGCCGGACACTCCGCATCGGGCGACACCGAGGTGAGGGTGCGCTCGGCCAGGTCCCCCTCGACCAACCAGGTCCGGCCGCCGGTGGCGACGGTGGCGTAGAAGGTCCGGTCGTCGACGAAGGTCACCCCCCACACGTTGCGGTCGGTCGGGCGCACCTCCTCCCCGTCGATGACCAGGTCGAACCTCTCCAGGTTGCCCCACGACGTGCTGCCGTCGAACGAGTGGATCTCGGTGGCGGTGGAGAAGCCGGTCGTCATGTAGGAGTGGCCCGACACGAACGACGTGGTGCCCACGAGCGTGCCGTCGGGGGAGAGCCGGGTCCGGCTGGGGATCCCGGGCAGGGGGGAGGTGTCGACCTCCTGCCAGTCGGCGTCGTAGGAGTGCGCCTCGTAGGTCGTGACCACCCCGCGGTCGACGGTCAGGCACGAGGCCCCGTCCGCACGGGCGGCGACCCGGTCGCAGGACACGCCGGTGAAGGCGCGGGCGCCGCCGGGGTCGTCGAGGGGCACCATCGCCACCACGCCGAGCTCGTTGTCCAGGCCGGTGTGCCGGAACACGATGCGCGGACCGTCCACCACCTCGGCGACCGGCGTCCGGACGGCCTCGGGCTCGGCCCGTCGCTGGGCGCGGACCTCACGCCCCTGGGCGAGGACGTACGCCGTTGCGGCCGCGACGAGGACGACCACGATGCCGACGAACGCCAGCACCCGGGTGCGCGAGCCCATCGTGGTCAGGCGGCCGTGGCCACGGCGCCGTCGAGGCGCCCCACCCGGGTCGCCGCGACGAGGATCGCCAGCACCAGCAGCGCCGCCACCGAGACCATCGCCGTCGCGGGGCCCAGCAGCAGCCACAGCAGGCCGAAACCGGCCGAGGCGATCATCCGGGCCAGGGCCACCACGGTCTGCGCGGCGGCAATGCCGCTCGAGCGTGCCTGCACGGGAACGAACCTACCGGCGACCGCGGCGATGACGCCGTCGGTCGCGGCGTAGAAGCCGCCGAGCAGGGCGAGGGTGCCGAGGGTGGCCGCGGTCGTCGAGGTGGGCAGCACCGAGCACAGGTAGGCCCCGACGAGCGCGAGGTGGCCGAGGACCAGGACCCGCGCGCGACCGACCCGGTCGGCCAGCCGGCCGATCGGCACGGCGAGCACCAGGTAGGCGATGTTGGTGCCGACGTAGAACAGCGGGAACCAGGTCACCGTGACCTCGGCGTGGTCGAGCAGCGCGAGGTAGACGAAGCCGTCCCCGACCGTGAGCAGGCCCAGGGCCGCGGCGACCCCCAGCAGCGGCCGGAGCCGCCGGTCGGTGAGGTCGCGCCAGCGGAACGGCGGTGGCGTCGGTCCGACGTGCTCGCGCTTGGCGCGGACGTCGGGGCCGAGCAGCCCGAGCAGGGCCACGCCGGCGAGGGCGAAGGCGAGCGAGACCACCATGACGACGGTGTAGTCGTCGGGCACGGCCCACAGCAGCCCGAAGGCGATCAACGGACCGAGGGCCGCGCCGATGGTGTCGAGCATGCGGTGCACCCCGAACGCCCGGCCGAGGTGCTCGGTCGGGGTGACGGTGCTGATCATCGAGTCGCGCGGCGCGGTGCGGATGCCCTTGCCGATCCGGTCGGCGGTGACCACGGCCGCGATGCCGGCGGCACCCGTCGCGAAGAGCAGGAACACGCGGGCGATCGCGGAGACGCCGTAGCCGAGGAACGCCACCCACTTCGGGCGGTCGGCGGCGTCGGCGAGCCAACCGCCGCCGAGCCGCACCAGCGCGCTCACGCCCTGGTAGAGGCCGTCGATCAGTCCGTACGCCACCGGGGTGAGGCCGACGACGGCGGTCAGGTAGAGCGGCAGGATCGCGGCGACCGACTCCGAGGAGATGTCGGTCAGCATGGAGACCACGCCCAGCACGACGACCGCGCGACCGACGGGCGGTCGCGCCGACCGCTCGGTGGTCGATGCGGTGCTGCCGGAGCTGTCGGTGCTGGGACGGTCGCGGACGGAGATGTACATCCGGCTCACTCGCGCCCGGTGTGCAACGAGGCGATCACGGAGTAGGCGGTCCGGGATCCCTGCCGCGTGACGGTGATGGTGACCACGCTGCGCCCACGCTGCAGCGAGGCCGCCTGCGACCCGGCGGCCGTCTGCGGCGCCGTCGCCTGCTCGACCAGGCCGCGACGCCTCAGCCGGGTGCGGTAGTCGAGCAGCACCTGGGCGGGGGCGAGCGAGGTGGAGCCCACGAGCGCCACCTGCAGGCGGTCGTCGGCCGGCGAGACGCTGCTGGTCTCCACGCGGGACCGCGGTGCGGGCCGCAGCGCGACCGGGAAGCCGCCGACGAGCCGGCCGCGGGCGCTCGCCGCCCGAGGCAGCGGGGTCGCCACGAGGGGACGATCGGCGTCACCGAGGAGGTCGCCGAGGCTGTCGACCGTGGCCGCCTCGGCCACCGGGACCTCCAGCACCGCACCGGACGGGTCCGAGCCACCGCCGT
>CAZDAO010000109.1:0-9867 GCA_964503015.1 uncultured Nocardioides sp.
CGGTCAACGCCATGGCCGCCGACGAAGGCCCGGCGTACGGCGTCGCCTTGCTGGAGGGCCGTCAGGTCGTGGAGGGACACCCCTCGACCGTACCGACCCCGCCTCACCGCTGGTTGAGCAGCGAGCGAAGCGAGCGTGTCGAAACCAAGGTGCCCCCATGACTTGGTTTCGACACGGGCTCGTCCCTCGCCCTGCTCAACCAGCGGCGAGCGTCGTCCCCCGCCCTGCTCGACCGGCCGTGGTGTCAGGCCGCGACCTCGGCCTCGTGCGCGACGAGGGCGTCGAGAGCCCCGAGGAAGCGCTGCACGGCCGCCTCGTCCTCCAGCGGGTCGCCCTCGACCGCGGACTCGTCGACGACGATGCCCTCGACGACCACGGCGCCGGCGATGGTGGCGGAGTGGCGGGCGTGCTCGTGCGACCACTTCCCGCCGTACGGCGTCGGCGTGGCGCCGATGGCCGCGAAGGGCTTGCCGACGATGGCGCCCTGCCCGTAGGGGCGCGACAGCCAGTCGATGGCGTTGTTGAGCACGGCCGGCATGGTGCCGTTGTACTCGGGGGTCACGGCGAGGACGGCGTCGGCGGCGGCGACGGACTCGCGGAGCGCCGCGGCGCTGGCAGGAGCGGTCTCGCCGTCGATCTCCTCGTTGTAGAACGGGACGGCATCGAGGCCCTCGACGACGTCGACGCTCACACCCGCGGGGGCATGGTCGCGGAGGTGCTCGGCGATCCGGCGGTTGAGGGAGCCGGAGCGGGTGGAACCGAGGAGGACGGCGACGCGGGTCTGCTTGTCAGTGGTCATGGACGGTTAAACGGACCGTGGTCCGCTTATATTCCGTGGCTGCCCGACTTTTTTCCCGCCTAGGCTGGCGGGGTGACCCACCTCCTGCCGCTGGCGGACGACCCCGCCCCCGAGCGGGCCGATGCGGCGCGCAACCGGCAGGCCATCCTCGCAGCGGCGCTGCGCCTGGTGGAGACGCGGGGGGTCGACTGCGTGACCATGGACACGGTGGCCGCGGAGGCGGGTGTCGGCAAGGGCACGCTGTTCCGGCGCTTCGGGAGCCGCGAGGGACTCATGGCGGCGGTGCTCAACGAGTCCGAGACGGCCTGGCAGGCCGCAGTGCTGTCCGGTCCGCCGCCGCTGGGACCCGGTGCGCCGCCCATGGAGCGGCTGCTGGCCTTCGGCCACTCCCGCCTGCGGACCAATCTCACCCACGGGGCCCTGATCGCGGCCGCCGGGCGCCCGGGCGCCCGCTCCGCGGCAGCGGTGTCGTTCGCGAACATGCACGTGCGCTACCTGCTCGGCGAGCTCGGCGTCCGCGGTGACCTCCTGATGCTGGCGACCGCCCTCCTCGCGCCGCTGGAGCTCGTCGTGCTGGAGCAGCAGGTCACCCGCGAGCAGCTTCCGATCGAGCGGATCGAGGCCGGGTGGGACGACCTCGTCCGACGCGTGGTCGGGTGAGGGTTCAGTACGACGGCGCGCCGGCCATCACGGCCTGCATCCCGAGGAGCCAGACGAGGCCACCGACCGACGTCGCCACGATCGGCACCCACCAGGTGGACCGCGCGTTGGCCCAACGGATGATCACGACGACGAGCGCGGCCAGGCCGAGCACGAACGGCGCGGTCGCCGACAGGAGGAAGCCGGTGCTGGTCGGCCCGTCGAAGCACGGCACGACGCCGTAGCAGTCGTCGTTCTCCACGGTCAGGACGAACCCGGTGAACCCGCCGACGAAGGCGAGGCACCCAGCGCCGACCAGCAACGCCACGGTCAGGATGCGGTCACCGGGTGACGCGCCGAAGGTCTCGGTCACGGCGACAAGGTACGGCGCGCACCGCTCGCCGGACCGGCTTTCGGCGGAAGTCCGCCGCGCGGGGCGGCGTGCGGCGTCGGCTGTCTCACGTCGGACGACCTAGCGGTGGTGCCGCCTCAGGCCGAAGGTCAGCCCGTCGACCAGTGCACCCCACGACGCCTCGATGACGTTGGCTCCGACCCCGACCGTCACCCACGACGACTCACCGTCGGTGGTCTCGATCAGCACCCGGGTGATCGCGTCGGTGCCGTGGCCCTGGTCGAGGATGCGCACCTTGTAGTCGATCAGCTCGAACTTCGCGACCTCCGGGAACGCCTGCCCGATCGCCTCGCGCAGCGCCGCGTCGAGCGCGTTGACCGGGCCGTTGCCCTCGCCGGTGACGACGTAGCGCACGCCCTCCGCCCTTGGTCTCGAGACGGGTCGCTCGTCCGCTGGCGCGTCCGAGCCGAGCCCCCTCGACCTCCTCGCCTGGTCCTGACGCCTCGCAAGCTCGGCACCAGGGGCTCGGAGCTTCACCGTCGCCTCGGCGAACGCCTCGCCGTCGGTGCGGGTCTCGGTGATCACCCGCCACGACTCCACGTCGAAGTACGCCGGACGCGTGCCCTCCACCTCCTCGGCGAGCAGCAGCTCGAAGGAGGCGTCGGCGGCCTCGAAGGTGAAGCCACGCTGCTCGAGCTCCTTCACGCGGTCGGTCACGCGGGTGACGAGCTCGCGGTCGTCGGAGAGGTCGTAGCCGAGCTCCTTGCCCTTCAGCTCGATCGACGCCCGGCCGGCCATGTCGGAGACGAGGAGGCGCATGTCGTTGCCCACGACCAGCGGGTCGAGGTGCTGGTAGAGGTTCGGGTCGACCTTGATCGCGCTGGCGTGCAGCCCCGCCTTGTGCGCGAACGCCGAGGTGCCGACGTAGGGCTGGCGCGAGGCCGGCGGGACGTTGGTCACCTCGGCGACGGCGTGGGCGATGCGAGTGGCCTCGCGCAGCATGCCCGGGGGCAGGACGTTGCGGTCGAGCTTGAGCTCGAGGTTGGCGACGACGGTGACCAGGTCGGCGTTGCCGGTGCGCTCGCCGTAGCCGTTGATGCAGCCCTGCACGTGCGTCGCCCCGGCGGCGACGGCGGCGAGCGAGTTGGCGACCGCACAACCGCTGTCGTTGTGGGCGTGGATGCCGACGCGCGCGCCGGTGGTGTCGATGACGTCGAGGACCACGTCGGAGACCCAGTCGGGCAGCATGCCGCCGTTGGTGTCGCACAGCGCGACGACCTCGGCCCCGGCCTCGGCCGCGGTGCGCAGCACCTCGAGGGCGTAGGCCCGGTTGGCCTGGTAGCCGTCGAAGAAGTGCTCGGCGTCGAGGAAGACGGTCTGGCCCTCCTCGCGCAGGTGGGTCACGGTGTCGCGCACCATCGCGAGGTTCTCCTCCAGCGTGGTGCGCAGCGCGAGCTCGACGTGCCGGTCGTGCGACTTCGCGACGAGCGTGACGACGCCCGCCCCCGAGTCCCGCAGGGCGGCGACAAGCGGGTCGTCCGCAGCGCGTACGCCGGCCCGCCGCGTGGCACCGAACGCCGCGAGCCTGGCGTGGGTGAGGTCGAGCTCCTCGCGCGCGCGGCGGAAGAACTCGGTGTCCTTGGGGTTCGCCCCCGGCCAGCCGCCCTCGATGTAGCCCACGCCGAGCCCGTCGAGCTGCCGCGCGATGGACAGCTTGTCGGCGACGGAGAGGTTGAGCCCCTCCTGCTGCGCGCCGTCGCGCAGGGTGGTGTCGTAGACGTGGAACGCGCCGTGCAGGTCCATCGGAGCTCTCTCGGTCGGTCGTACGGGTGCGGATACGAAAAGACCTCCTGGGGTGCAGGAGGTCGGCGCGGCGGGAGGTCCCGTCGCGCTAGGCAATGATGATCGTGGTGCTGCTCACGAGAGAGATGGTGCCACCGTTCGAGCGCCGGTGAGACGGATGTCCCACGATCCGGTCGGCCCGCCTCCGTGGTGGGAGGCGGGCCGACCGTTCGTCAGCGGCGCCAGACGACGACGCGGCTCGACCGCGCGAAGTCACGGTTCTGCAGGAAGGTGACCCGGATCCTGACCTTGCCACCGCCTGCCAGGGCCGAGCGGGCGACCCGGAGCCGCGCGACGCCGTCGCGCATCCGCACCGTGGTCGTACCTCCTCCGCCCGCGCGCACCCGGACCTTCCCGCTGGGACGACCGAACCCCGACCGCCCGCGGATGCGGAGCTCGTGGCCCGCACCACCGGCACGCGTGACCTTCACACTCAGTCGTGGCAGCTGCCGCACCCGCACCCGCTGGGTCGCGGTCCGGCCGTTCCCGCTCACAACGCTGAGCCGGTACGTCCCGGGACGCAGCCGCCGCGGCACCTTGACGACGGCCGGCGATCCGGGCGCGGAGGCGGACCCCCCGGCGACGAGCTTGGAACCGTTCCGCTTCACGAGCGCTGCCACCAGGGACTCCGTCGAGCCCTTGACGTCGACGCGCAGCTTCTTGCCGGCGACGGCGCCACGCTTCGGCACCCGGACGCCCTCGAGCGATCCCGCACTGCCGAGCACGCTCTCAGCCGCACGCGTCACGGTGTCGGCGGTGGCCCGGGCGACGCGGCCCTTGGCGTCGGTGACGCGCACCTCGAACCTGTGGGCCCCTTCGGCGAGCGTGAGGACCTGCACCGGGTCGGCGTTGGTGGTCTCGAAGGCACCGTCCCCGTCGAGGTCGAAGTCGTAGACGGCGGGCCCGTCCTGGACGACGCTCGCACTGGCAGTGAGCACGGTGCCGTGGCCGGTGAGGGACGGACCGACGGCGAGGACCGCCTGCGGGGCGGCTGCGGTCTCGTCCACGACGTCCTGCAGCAGCTCGGCGACGGTGCCGTCGCCTCCGATGTCGAAGACCCCGCCGCCGACCTCGGTCGAGATGTCCCCGAGCTGGGCGGTCAGGTCCGGGTCGGAGCTGAGCCCGAAGAGCAGGGCGCTCTCGCCGCCGGCGGCCGCCGCGTCGGCTGTCGCCTTGCGCGACGCCTTCGTCCGGGCCGCCACGACCCCCGAGCCGAGGGACTTCAGGTACGCCTTCACGCTGGCCGCGGTGTAGCCGGTCACGTCCTCCGGGTCGTGGGCGGGGGCGTCGCCCAGGACGGCGACGGCTCGAGTGGTCCTCGGCGCCCAGGCCGCGCGGCCGGCCTCGACGATCCCGCTGTAGACCGCTTCGGGGAAGTCACCGCCCTCGTCGGCGACGAGACCTCCCAGCCCGTTCTGGAGAGCGGTCACGTCCCGGGTCAGCGGGACGACGGTGCGCGTCACGAACGAGTCGCCGTGGTCGCGGTACTCCACGAGTCCCACGCGGCTGCCCGGAGAGATGCCCAGCACCCGGTCCCCCAGCGACCGGGCCGAGGCGACGGCGTCGTCGATGTAGTCCTGCATGGAGCCGGTGGTGTCGACGGCGATCATGATCTCGACGTCGCGGGTGCGGGTCGGGTTGACCGAGGAGTCGACGGCCGCCTTCACGATCCCGGCCAGGACAGCGCCCTGGGCCTTCTTCTCGGCGTTCGTCTTGTAGTAGTTCTGGTGCTCGGCGCTGCCGTGGAGGTAGGTGCCGACGTCGCAGATGACGTCGTTGTTGTGACACAGGCTGACCGCGGTCGCCGGCTTCCGGTCGTAGTACGCATCCAGCGAGGCCCGCATCCCCGGCCAGTTCAGCCGGAAGATGCCCTGACCGTTCGCACCGGCTCCCGTGGTGCCCGCGCCGTTCGGCTTCTGGAACGGGTCGCCGACGAGGTAGAGCGAGGCCACCCGGGACCCCATGGTGTCGAAGGTCCACCGCGCCGCCATTGCGCCCTGGGAGTAGCCCACCAGCACCCACTTCGTGATCGGGCAGTACGCCGGCTGCGCCCGCTGGAAGTCGCCCATCTTGCGGATGGCGGCGATGGCCCCGTTGTTGGCCCCCGACCAGATCCGCGACTCGGCCGGGAAGGCGCGCGTCGCCTCGAACCCGACGTCGACCGCCGGGGCGTCGTAGCCGTCGGCGTCGGAGATGCCCACGATCGGCACGCCGGAGAGGCCGGACGTCCAGAGATCGGAGTACGCGTACTCGCGCAGGAGCCGCTGCAGCGTGGGGCCCTCGAACCCGTTGGACGCCTGTCCCCGGTAGTCCTGGGGCCCGACCGAGCCCTCGCCCGACCCCCGGAAGGCCATGACGCCCACGGGCGAGCACCCGGCGAGGTTGGGGTCGTCTGCGAGCGCGGGCGGGGTCAGCACGAGGCCCGCTCCGGCCAGCACGAGCGAGAGCACCCACACGACCGGGTGACGGAGCGCGTGGGCGGAACCGGGGTTCGAGCGGCGCGGGGAACGGGGCATCGGGTCTCCAGACGGACTGGTCTCGTGGGCGCCGACCTGACGCCGCCGCGGACGCTAACGACGGCGTGCCTCGACCCTCGGACGCGCTGCAGGCAGATCCCTCGTGTTGGGGATGAGCCCTCACCCGTGGGGATGACTCCCGCGCCGCGGCTGCCCGCGCCGGCAGGCGTGGTGCTCGAGCAGCCTCCAGCGGCGTGTCGGACGACCAGAAGTCGGCACCGCGGCCCCGTCGCCACCGCGACGACGGGTTGCCAGCACGGTTGTGGTCGTCCGACGCGCCGTTCGGCCGACACGGGGACACCGCCGTCCGGCTTCCGGCCGCGTGACTCGACTCACCGCCGAGACGGCGGCCCCGAGTTGCGATCGCCCGGCGGCCTTCGGCAACGTCGAGGGCTTGCTCGGTGGCGATCCCGCCGACCCGCGGCTCACGCAGACGCGCTCACCGACATCCGCGATGAGAAGGACTTCCGTGACCACACTCCCCCGTTCCAGCACGCCGTTCGACCGACCACGCGCCACCGGCGCGGTCGTCGACCGGCACGAGATCCTCGCTCCCCTGTCCCGTCTCCACCGGACCACCCGACGCCGCATCGTCGCGGTCATCGACCCGGTCTGGGCGACGGACACCGACGACCCGACCGACCACACCCGCGCCCCGCGCGAGACCATCGAGCGCGCGGCCGAGCTGCTCACGGCGCGCCTGAAGCCGGGTGAGCTCATCTCGGCCACGCCCAACGGGCGCCTGCTGCTCCAGCTGCGGCGCGAGGACCGCGCGGCCCGGCCCGTGCGCCTGCAGGAGATGGCGTACTTCGCGCTCGAGGTGCTCGATCGGCTCCACCGCGCGGACGGCGTCGTCGACCTCGGCGTCGGCTGGGCGCCGATCAGCCGCAAGCAGGACCCCGAGGATGCGGCGCAGGCGGCGGCCGACGCCGCGGCGGAGTCGTTGCGCCAGCGAGACCTCCAACCCCGCCAGGACGGTGCCCATGTCCGCGCGCGCAACCCGCGGATCTCCGGTTTCACGATCAGTCGCCAGATCCTGCTGGCCACCATCGGCAGCGTCGCGCTGCCGTGGCTCGCCATGGTCGGGCTGTTCCACCTCGGCATCGACGTCTCGGGCGCGCTCTACTGGGTGCTCGTCAGCGCGCTGTCGATCACCGCGCTGACCATCTGGGCCGAGGTGTCCCACGCGTTCACCCCGCCCGAGCTGCCGCCCGCCCCGGCCGGCGGGGCTCCGCCCGCGACGGCGATCATCGCGGCGTACCTGCCCAACGAGAGCGACACGATCGTCGAGACCATCCAGCACTTCGTCGCCCACGAGTACGACGGCGGCGTGCAGGTCGTGCTCGCCTACAACACACCGGTGGACCTGCCGGTCGAGGCCGAGCTGGCCGCCCTCGAGCGGACGCACGAGCGACTGACGGTCCTCAAGGTCGAGGACAGCACGAGCAAGGCGCAGAACGTCAACGCGGCGTTGCGCGTCGCGCAGGGCGAGTTCATCGGCATCTTCGACGCCGACCACCACCCCGCCGCCGGGTCCTTCGAGCGGGCCTGGCGCTGGATCGCGGCCGGCCACGACGTGGTCCAGGGCCACTGCGTGATCCGCAACGGCGAGGACTCCGCGCTGGCGCGCCTGGTGGCGGTGGAGTTCGAGCAGATCTACGCCGTCGCGCACCCGGGCCGCGCGTCGCTGCACGGCTTCGGCATCTTCGGCGGCTCCAACGGCTACTGGCGGGCGTCGGCGCTCGAGCGCATCCGCCTGCGCGGCTCCTTCCTCACCGAGGACATCGAGGCCTCGATGCGCACCCTCGCCGCCGGCGGCAGCATCGTCAACGACCCCGGCCTGGTCAGCCACGAGCTGGCGCCAGAGACCGTCGGCGCGCTCTGGAAGCAGCGGATGCGCTGGGCGCAGGGCTGGTTCCAGGTGTCGGTGCGGCACCTGTGGCCGCTGCTGCGCAACCCCCACATGACCGCACGCCAGCGCGTGGGCCTGACCTACCTGATGGGCTGGCGCGAGGTCTATCCCTGGGTCTCCCTCGCCGCGTGGCCGCTGCTGGGCTTCCTGGCCTGGCGTGACGGCGGCCTGGACATGGGCACGCCGCTGTTCGTCCTGATCACCCTCTTCGTGACCGTCTCCGGCCCGCTGCAGACGCTGGCGGCGTACCGCCTGGCCGCCCCGTCGGTGCGCACCCACAAGTGGTGGTTCGTGACCGCCGCGCTGCTCAACCTGCTCGTCTACACCGAGGCCAAGAACCTGGTGAACCGCGTCGCGCACCTCAAGCAGCTGCGCGGTGAGCACCAGTGGGTCGTCACCCCGCGGACGGCCTCGAGCACCGGTTCCTCGAGCTCCGACCACGACCGCACCGACCGCCTGGAGGTGGCTGCATGAACGCGACCGTTACCGCTGCCAGCCAGAAGCGGGTCTTCCCGCTCAACACGCTCCGCGCGCTCGCCGCGCTCAGCGTCGTGACCTTCCACGCCTACCAGTCCGCGCGCAGCGGCCCCGGTGCCGCGTGGCCGTGGGACGGACTCGGGCACCAGCTGATGACGGGCACCGAGCTGTTCGTCGAGATGTTCTTCGTGCTGTCCGGCCTGGTCCTGTGGGTGCCGGTCGCACGTGCGGTCCTCTCCGGCGAGGAGACCCGCTCGGGACGCGCGATGCTGCTGCGCCGGACGGCGCGCCTGCTGCCGCTCTACCTCACGGTCGTGCTGGTGGTGTGGGGACTGACGAACCACTCCATGCCGGGACACTGGCAGGACCTCCTCCTGCACCTGACGTTCACCCACGTCTACAGCGACACCTACATCTTCTGGACCGCCGGTCCCGCCTGGAGCCTGGCGGTGGAGTTCCACTTCTACCTCCTGGTGGCGCTGTCGTTCCCGGTCGTGCGGTGGGCCCTGCGACGCTGGCCTGACGCGCGCCTGGCGATCCTGCTGGCACCTCCGGCGCTCCTGGCCGCGGTGGGGCTGGCGTACAACGTCCTCACCATCAACGTGCTGCACCCGGATCCCGAGAACTGGTCGGTGTGGTTCTCCCCCGCCTCGCGCGCCGCGAGCTTCGCCGTGGGGATGCTCCTGGCGGTCCTGAGCGCCCGCGGGGTCGCGCTGCCGACAGTGCCGCGCCGCCTCGCCGCGGCCGTCGGCCTCAGCACCCTGCTGGCGCTGGTCGTCGCCCGTCCCGACAGCACCGTGCTGCACTGGTGGCCCACGCTGTACGCCGTCGCGCTCGGGGTCGCGCTGTCCGCGATCGTGCTGCACCGCGGCCAGTGGGCCCGCTGGCTGTCCGAGCCGACGCTCGCCTGGCTCGGTGGCCTGGGCTACGGGATCTACCTCATCCACGAGCCCGTCCTCCGAGTCGTCACGTCCTGGGGCCTGGTGCCGGAGCCGCAGCGCGGACCCGCGTTCCTCGCCACGGCGGTCGTGGTCGCCGTACCGTCCGTCGTGCTGGCGTGGATCAGCTCGCGCACGGTCGAGGTCGCCGGGCTGCGGCTGGCCACGCTCATCGACCGGGACGGCAGGAAGCGCGAGTACTACCCCCACCTCGTCGCCGACCCGGCCTGAGCCGTTGTCGGTGCAGCGGCGCAGGATGGTGCGATGGACATCGAGCAGCGCCTCGCGGTCGAGCGCCAGCAGGCGCTCGACCGGCTGGCGAGCCTGACGGGCGACTACGACGCAGTCGTCGCGGCCTCGCTCGACACCAACGCCGACGACGAGCACGACCC
>CAZDAO010000110.1:0-9863 GCA_964503015.1 uncultured Nocardioides sp.
GCGACTGGGCGCAGTTCCACAGCCCAGCGAACCTAGCAAAGTCGATCTCGATCGAGGCGGCCGAACTCCTGGAGTGCTTCCAGTGGTCTGACGACGGAGATCCGGAGCGGATTCAGACCGAGCTAGCCGATGTGATGACGTACTGCCTGCTCCTTGCGGACCGGCTCAACCTCGACCCAGGCACCGTCGTGTTGGCGAAGCTGGAGGAAACGAGACGGAAGTATCCAGCCGACAAGGCCCGCGGCAGGAGCGCGAAGTATGACCAGCTTCCGGATTGAGCGGGGACCATTCGCGGTCAGACAGATCGAGGCCTGGGCGCAGCTTGACCCACGCTTCCGTAACTGGCCGGTCGTCTACGCGCTCGACGGAGACGACCAGATCTACGTGGGCGAATCACTGAATGTCGCGAACCGGTTCCGACAGCATCTGTCATCGCCGGAGAAGGGACAGCTCAAGGGTGCGCGAGTTGTGCTCGATCCCACCTTCAACAAGTCGGTCTGCCTCGATCTCGAGGCGTTCTTGATTCAGCGGCTCTCAGGCGATGGCCTGTACCAAGTCACCAACCGCAACGTCGGGATCACGGACCGGGACTACTTCGGGCGTGAGGACTACCAGAAGATCTTCACGGAGATCTTCGAGGAACTCCGGGAGGACGGCCTTTTCAGCCGGTCGCTCCCAGAGATCGAGAACTCGGACCTCTTCAAGCTGTCCCCGTTCAAGGCCTTGACAGACGACCAGGAGATCGTGGTCCTCGACATCTTGGAAGGACTGTTCGAGGACGTTGCTGCCGGGTTGCCAAGCCAGACCGTCGTCCATGGCGAGCCAGGGACTGGCAAGACCGTTGTCGCCGTCTATCTGATGAAACTGCTGAGCGACGTGAAGTCTTGGGACCCGTCGGAGCAACTGGAAGCAGATTCTCCGCTGGCAGAGTTCTTCGTCGAAGGCTATCCCGAGCTTCTGCGCACGTTCCGGCTCGGCCTTGTCGTCCCCCAAATGTCGCTGCGCAGGACCATCCAGCGAGTGTTCAAACGGACGCCCGGACTGGACGCGGCGATGGTCATGTCGCCCTTCGAAATGGGCAACAGGACGGAGCACTTCGACCTCCTCGTCGTCGACGAGGCCCACCGCCTACGTCAGAGCGGCAATCAGCCCGCCGGCCCGCTCTACAAGATGTTCTCCTCCATCAACGAGAAGCTGTTCGGGGACGACGACCCCGAGCTCACGCAGCTCGACTGGGTCACGAAGAAGAGCACTCATCAGATCTACTTGATGGACTCTGCGCAGAGCATCCACACAGGCGACGTTCCCGCGCGGCTTCTCGACGAGCTCACCGCGCGCAGCGATGCCCAGCATCGCCGCTACCGCCTGACGTCTCAGATGCGCGTGCGAGCCGGCGAGGACTACGTCGGATACGTGCGTGCCGTGCTGAGCGACGACCCTCCCTCGCCACGGACGTTCCAAGACTACGACCTGCGCTTCTACGAACAGTTGGGCGACATGCGCGAAGCGATCCGGGCGCGCGATCAGGAGGCCGGCCTGTCCCGGCTCGTCGCAGGCTTCGCCTGGCCGTGGGCCAGCAAACGAGACAAGACGGCCTACGACATCGTGATCGACGGCATCCGTATGCGTTGGAACAGCACCGACGTCGACTGGGTCAATTCCCCCAACTCACCCGATGAAGTCGGCGTCATCCACACAATCCAGGGCTACGACCTGAACTACGCTGGCGTCATAATCGGACCGGACCTCGGATACGCAGACGAGCTCGGCAGGCTGGCGATCAACCGGGCGAGCTACTTCGACCCCACCGCAGCAAACAACATGCCGCGTAGAGGCATCACATTCACTGACGACGACATCCGGACACTGGTCCAAAACATCTACGCTGTGCTCCTCACCCGGGGGATACTCGGCACGTACGTGTACGTGTGCGACAGGCGGCTTCGCGAACGCCTGCGTCCGTACTTCGGTGGGAACTCTCGGGTGCCCCTCTCGCTGCCGTGACTGATCCGCCGCGCCGCGCGACACACTTGACTGCAATTAAACCGACCGCGCGAGTCGACTCGGCTTACCCGCGGACGCGATCGCGTCCCCGAGTGCAGAGAATGACACTGGCGGTCCCGCAACCTTTGCGAGGGTGGGCAGGCCCATCGAAGCCCCGCCTTGCGCCTCAATAGCATCTCGCCTAGCGACGTAGAACTCCCATTGGGAAATGTCGAGCGCGTCATAATCGTCGTGCGTCACGGCCGTTTGGAGGCAGAACACGTACGCATCGGCGTTGAACTCCTGTTTCGTCGACCACGCTCCCGTGACTTCATCCCATCCATAGGCAGCACCGACTCGGAACCGCGGAATGCTGAGTTTCCTCTGTCCCCAGGCCTGAAGGTAGCCAGACGACTTGACCTCGACCCTGGTGCCATCAGGCCCAGTCACATCCCATGGAGCCCACTCCACCCGCATGCCCGTTGAGCCGATTGCGCGAGCAACGAAGAACTCGGCGAGGTAGCCACGGACGTTGTTCGTGCGGAGGTCGTTCATCGCGAACTTCCAGAAGTCGATAACTGTGGCGTCCACGCCGAAGAACGACTCGGTACCGGTGAGCTGTGGCGCCCGCGGCGGGTCAAACGTCATTGGTCGATCGAAGCAGATCAGCGCGAGTCGCACTGCTTAGTCGGAAGATCCGGGCGGCAGTCCAACTCCGCCGCGTCAGAGCGGCATCGCGCCGCGCGGTGTCTCCGCGTTAGGACGCATTGCGGCGAGAGCGAGCCACCAGTGTGGGCGGGCAAGGTCGAGCCGAAAGGCCGAAACGCAGGCTCCGGGCGGAGCCCGTGACCCGCGGGGGTTGAGCATCTAGCCTGCCGCGACCGCGCGCGTCAGCGAGTACGTGATCCATCACCCGATTTGCCAATTGTCTGCAGGGGGCCAGGGCAGTCAGTCAGGATCTCCTGGACAACCACCACGGAGGAGATCTTGATGAAGCGCAGCTTCGCCCTTGCCCTGACCGCTATCGCCACGACCGCCGCGATGACCGTCCCGGTCGCCGCGGAGGCCGCCGCACCGGTGTTCCGAAGCTGCGATGCGCTCACCGCGAAGTGGCCCAACGGCGTCGCCAAGGGCCCGGTCGCCGCGGCCAAGGCCGTCCGCGACGGCTACAGCCGGCCGAACACCTCGAAGCTGGCCGTTCAGGTCTACTGGACCAACTACCGCTCGCTGGACCGCGATAAGGACGGGACCGCCTGCGAGAACTGAGCCCACGTGCAGCGGACCCGGGCTCCGGCTCGGGTCCGCTGGCGATTGGTGCCCGACATGAACGTCGCGATCACACGCTGGAAGCGCTACGGCCACGACCGTCTCTACGTGACCGTCAACGACCGGAAGCTCGGCTACCGGGACAACACCACCGGGGTCGACCACCCCACCGATCCCACCAACGCCACGCTGCTGACCGAACTGCTCGAGGCACACCTGCGCGACCAGTCCGCCTCGCACGCCACGAACAGGCCGTCCACGCAGTCCTCGCCGCCCACGCGATCAGGGCGCCCCGAAGCTGTCGCCACGACGCCGACCGTGGAAGCCGTCTGGACGGATCTCGCCAGCCACCGGCCCGGCCAGCTCGCGCGTGAACGAGCCGAGGAAGAGTGGGAGACCCGCAAAGAGGCCTCCCCGGTCCGCTCCCGTCTGCGCCGACTGCTGAACGTCCACACCGATGAGCGCGCCTGGCGCATCGGCGCCGACGGCGAAGAAGCCGTGGGCGAGCAACTGGAGAAGCTGACACGCAAGGACCCGCGTTGGCGGGTGCTGCATGCGGTCCCAGTCGGGGAGCGCGGTTCGGACATCGACCACCTGGTCGTTGGGCCGGCCGGCGTCTTCACCATCAATGCCAAGCACCACCCCGGGGCGCGGATCTGGGTCGGCAAGGACCAGCTCCGCGTCAACGGCCACATCGAGCCCTACATCCGCAACAGCCGGTTCGAGGCGAGCCGCGCATCCCGGATGCTCGAGGCAGTCGTGGGGTTCGAGGTCCCCGTCGACGCGCTCATCATCCTGTTCGGTGTGGACGACATCACCATCAAGACCGAGCCCGGCGAGGAGGACGGGAGCACAGTCCACGTGAAGTACCGCCGCCAGGCCGTCCGATGGCTCGGCAAGCAGCCGGCGCGGCTCACCGACGCGCAAGTCGAGGCGGTCTACGAGCAAGCGAGGCGCTCGACAACCTGGCTGTCACAGTCATGACTGGCCCGATAACGCAGCGTACGCCGCCTCGTGCGTAAGGGCTCACCGCCATCCGAAGCAGCTTGGCCTGACCTCGCGGCGGGTATGGGAACACACCGATCCGATACCGCCAGTGCCGTCGTCACCGCTGCCCACCGCGGACTGGGCCGCGAAGATGCGCCACGCTCGGATTCGCTCGTCGTGTCTCGGGGCTACCCAGGGGCCCAGGGGCCCTGACAGAACATCGCGCGTTGTCACAGACCGAGCTGCCCGGCCACGTTCCGCCGCAGCAGGTTCTCTCGTCTCTCATGTCGCTCCACCGACCCCAGACTAGCTAGGTCCGACTGATACGCGACGGCCCACGCGGGCGCGTCCTGCCTGAGAGCCGTGCGCATCATGCCGCTGCGCAACGACGTCCACGCGTAGCGGCCACGAAGTTCCGCCTCCGCGCACCGCGCTCGGATGACACGGTTCAGCCCCTGCGCGGCCAGTGCCCTGCCTTCGATCACCGAGTAGTTGCACGTGGGGAAGGCGGGCGCCTCCGGTTCGGCCAGTTCCTGCTGGTCCAAACGCGCCACCCAGGCCAGCCACGTCCGGACGGGGTCGTACCGAGGGTCTGCGAAGGAGGGGACCAGGACCTCCGAACGACGGCCGGTCACTCGCAGCACGAGACCGTCCTCCCTAACGATCACGTCGCGAAGTCGCAGAGCCGACGCCTCATGATTGCGCAACGCGGCCCCGTACCCCAGCGTCAGGAGCGCACGATCCCGGGCTCGAGCCGGTGCACCCTGACCCACCTCAAGGAGCGCCAGACCGAGAGCGCCTTGGCTGCTGCCGTTGCGGACATAGGGGTCGAGCGATCTGCGCACCTTGGCCTCGGCCCAGACGGCCGGTTGATCAACGAGTACGTACCGTCCCCCACGTAGAGGCAGCAACCCGGTCACCGGACACGCAGGGTCGTCGGGGAGAGCCTCGAGCGTCCAGGACTTTTGTCTCGGAGCTCCTCGGCCCACCCGTTGGCTGACAGTGACGACGACATGTCTCCTCGTCAGGTGCACCTGGTCCCACGTCAATCGCGCCAGCACCGCGGCGGGCAGTCCTGTGGACGCGTGCAGGATGAGCGCAGCTGCGGCCCTGCGCTGGTGAACGGACGGCACGAAGGTCGCGTCGACGAGGGCGTGGACGAGTTCGACGTAGAGCGGGTCGACGTGACCGGGAGTCTCGGGTCCGAGGGGCCGTATGCGGTGGAGGCCACGGAGCAGTGCTCGCACGTCAGGGTTCGCGGACCACGGCGGGTGTCCGCTGAGGCGTCGGTCGAGGTCGAGGTACTGCAGGCGCCGCCGCGTCGCGTGCCCAGCCTCAGCGTCCGCGTAAGCGGCGAGGTAGAGCGAGATGGCCTCGACTCCTTCGTCCAAGCCGAAAGCGGAGCAGAAGGTCGCGAACCCTGCGGCCTCCCTCTCGACGTCCATCCGTCGACGCTGCGGCATGGCACCGGCGAGCGTCGGGTCGCGGGTCATCAGATCCCCAGCTGCGAGACTGGGTTGTTCCTGAGGGGATCGTCGATGGAGATGTAGAGGACCAGGCTGTCCAGCGTCGCGTGTCGGCTCTGTCGAGCGATGTCCTCCAGCGGCACGCCCAAGTCAGCCGCCGTGGAGATGAAGCCGCGTCGCAGCGACCTGCCACCCCATCTGCCGTCGATGCCGGTCTCGGTCATGCGACGGCGCACGATGCTCGTGACGCTGGACGTGGAGAGCGGGTCAGTGCCGATGCGACCCGCGCGGCCCACTCTGGTGAAGCAGGGCAGATCAGGGACAGCGTCGGCTCCCAGCTGGAGCTCGACGCGCTCGCGCCATCGATGGAGCGCCGTCACGGGACAGGTCAGGTCCGAGGTTCCGTTCGGGATGCCCACGTCGACACCGTGACCGTCGGGGTCCGTCTTGGACCTGCGTAGGCGGACTATTGCGCCGCGCTCCTTGAACGTGATGTCGCTCCAGCGCAGCTGGCACAGATCCGGTCTCCGGAAGGCACCCGCGAAACCCAGGAGCAGCAGGGCCTTGTCCCTGAGCACCTCGGAGGGGACCCCGCCCAGCAGGGCTATGCGGTGGTCGACGTCACCGCCGAGCGACTCGCGACGGGACCTCCGGATGCTGAAGACCGGCTTCGGTCTCCACGGCCGGTCCTCCCGTGCGCCGTGCCTGTCGACGGGGGTTATCACCCACTCAGCGGTGGCCCCCGATACATCGCGCCACTGTCGGAATGCGGAGACCGCGCACAGGGAGTGATTGCGATGAGCGCCGATGCGGACGGAGTGTCCGGAAAGGCCGGCACGTGTGGGCTCGACGCTGATGACCACCCGACGCGTCGACAGCACCACGTCCTCCCAACGAAGTCGCGCGATGGCGCCGTCACTCAGGCCGGCGCGGTGAAGGCAGAGCACGACCCTGTCGCGAAGCTCGACAGGGTCGGCCGAGCAGTCGTCGAGCCTCCGGCACACCTCGCGGAGGAACCCGATGCGAAGCGCCGTGACCTGGTCGCTCGGCGTTCGAGGCGGAGCCACCCGCCGCAGGGTGCGGAGGAACATCGCCATCGCCGGATCGTCACCGGGCGGCGGGTAACCGGCCTCGACGTGCAAACGGTTGATGGCCGCCACCCACCCGCGAAGCGTCGCCAGAGCAGCACCATCGGGTCTCTCTCCCGCGGCATCGGCGAGGTACAACATCACCGTCTCCGGATCCGCAGGGAGGGGGCACAGACCCCTGGTGACGCACCACGCCGTAAAGAGCCTCCACCGCCGAGCGTAGGTCTGACGCGTCGAAACAGTGATCCCTTGGCTGTAGAGCTGTGCGGTCCGTGCGATGAGGACGCCCAGCTCGTCGGTGCAAGCGATCGGCTCGGACCCGCCCAAGAACTCAGCGACCCTCGCATCTCGCAGACGCTGGGCGACTGATCCCGGATCGACTTCCTGACGCGTTGCGGATGGTGAGGGGCGCTGCAGTCGTCGATACGGCGGCCGTTGTGCTCTGACCACATATCTACGATGCACCTAGCAGGTCTGCAGCACCATAGTCAGCTGTACCGTCGCCGCTTCGACCTACCAAGTCGGGCCGAGGCTGATGTCCGTGGTCGCGGACGGCCGCTGCAGTTACGCATGCCTTCTGCATCTGATTCGAGGTTCCGGAGGTGTGCCGGACACCGCATGGCTGTCAGCCGCCCCGTGAACGCCAGATTTGGATCATCGCTTCCGATGACGAAATGGACCTAGGGCCGATCTCGCGTCGGGCGGGAGGCGCCCTCAATAGGGCCATTTGCTTCCCGGGTGCTCGACAGTGGCGGAACCGCTGATTTACCCAGTCATGACCCACCCCCTCTTGAAGAGGGAGCGAACGGCCACACCAATTGCGGCCGAGAGGATCCCCAGAACCGCCATCAAGAAGTAGATGATGGCGGCATCTGCCAGATCGAAGTAGGCGCAAAGCGCCAAGGTTGAGAGGCCGAGGACAAAAACGACGGCCAATAGCGTGAGAAGCAGGTAGAGCACGCGGCGCCGCGTGACCTGCTCCCGCTTGTCAAATTCGACCCGCTCAATTCGAAGCCAGGCTGCTTCGTCCGCGAGGTACTTCTGCTCAGGCGAAGCCTTCGGCTTCGCGGTTGATGGGACACTCTCGTGATTCGAGATTTCCGCTGCGCCCCGGTCCGTTCCGCTGACCACTTCAGCGACACTGATCGAGCCGGGGCGCTGTTCACCACTATGCGACATATGTCTACACCTCATTACTGAAAGATGAGCCGGTCGGTCTCTTGGGTTTGCGGGTCTCTCAAAAGCACGTCACGTCCATCGCGCTGACTATCGTCAAGCAACTTCATGACCGTGATCGCGCGTCGAGCCGCTTCCGTCATCGTGACGTTGTAGCGCTCGGCGAGTACTCGCAGAGCCGCAAGAGCCTCATCCGACATGTTCATGGAGATTTTCGTTGCGCTCATGGACATCCTTCGCTGTCCTAGGCGGTTCCACCACTGTTGTCTTTTCAAGATGCTGTCCATACATCGTATATACATCGTCCGGCTCAAGCAACCGGCAGCCTCTTCGAATCCTGGCCGACCAGTCGACCAGGGCCTGTCCCGGCACGCTCAACCTCCAAGGACACGGGCGCGCTGCTGGCAGCTGGGATGCCAGATCTTCTCCAGGGCGTGATCTTGTCCACCGCGAGGCGGCGAACGTCCAACGACGCTGAAGCCGCAGCAGCGAGCGAGGATCCTCCAGAGCCACACAACGAACGATCCGGTCCTTCCGACTCTGCCCGACCGCCGTGATTCGTCGCTGACTGACGACGGTTTACGAGTTGGAGACGCCTTACCCCGATGAGCTCACCAGCACCTTCAAACCGAGCGGCACGCATGCTACGAACGTCGGTAGATCGGTCCGCCCCTCGGGGCGGGCCGAGCGTCAATTCGAGGCTAGGTGACGAGTACTGACGGGCGGTGACGAGGCCGATGCACGGGGGCGTGAAGTTCTACCGCGGCTCTGCTGCCGCCGCGCGCTCGTACGTGGAGGCGGACCGCTCACGAGTCGACGACTACTACCTCGCCGAGGGCACCGGGGTGGCCGAGCGTTACGTCGCCACCCCAGTCTCGGCGGGGGGACGTGGTAGTCCCGCAGTTCAGCACGGGGGGACGTTGCATGGTGACGCCTACGAGCGGTGGGTCGCCGGCTACGACGTCGAGACGGGGGCGGCCAAGGGACGGCTGCGCGACGACGCCCACGCACTGCGGTTCGTCGAGGTCGTGGTGAACGGGCCGAAGTCCTGGTCGCTCGCCGCCGCACTACACCAGGACATCGCGTCGGCGTACGACGCGGCGATGGACCGAGCGGCTGGTGAGGTGATCGGCTGGGTTTCCGAGCAGGCCACCACCCGGATTGGGCCACGTGGCCGGCAGGTGCAGGTCCCCGCGGAGAAGGTTGAGGCCGCCGTCGTACGTCACTACACCTCGCGCGCCGGTGACCCGCACCGCCACCTCCACGTGCAGATCAACGCGCGCGTCTTCGCACGCGGGGCGTGGCGTGGACTGCACTCGGTCGGTGTCGTAGACAGCATCGAGGCGCTCAACGGGATCGGTCACGCGGCCGTGATGAGCGACCCCGAGTTCCGGACGGCTCTCGCGGCGCGGGGATACACACTCGACGACGACGGCGAGATCCAGCAGCTCGCGCCGTACGCCGGCAGGTTCAGCCAGCGCGCCGCACAGATCAACCGCAACGTCGACCGGTACGAAGCCGCGTGGCGAGTCGAGCACCCCGGCCAGGAACCCGGCCCACGCCTGCGCCAAACGTGGAACCGATGCGCCTGGGCGGACGCACGACCCGACAAGGTCGTGCCCCGCAGCGGCGCCGACCTCGTCGTCGCGTGGAACAACGAGCTTCACGATCTCGGCTTCACCCCACCGACCAAGCCGGCAACAGAACCAGGGCTGCAGATCGGCCGGCTCAACCGGGACGTCGCCGCGGACCTGGTGCGCACCCGTCTCGGTGCCAAGCGGTCGGCGTGGAACGCAGCCGACATCCGCGGCGAGGTCGAAAGACTGATCGCCGCTGTCGGCGTGGTCGCCGAACGCCTCGGGATCGCGCCGGGTCCGGGCGGGCGGCATCCGCAGAT
>CAZDAO010000111.1:0-9849 GCA_964503015.1 uncultured Nocardioides sp.
CGATGGCCGGGAAGTTGAAGACGGCGATGTGTGACATGTCGCTCCTGTCTGGTGCTGTGTGCGGGTCGGGGTGCCGGACGGCGGGGCTGGTCAGACCGGGGAGGTCATCCCCAGCGCCCGGCGCATCTGCGCCATCTGTCCGGCGTGGAAGCAGTCGTGCAGCTGGGTGAGCGCGATCGCGTCGCCGAGGACCATGAACGGCGCGGCGTACTCCGCGAGGTTCGGGTCGGGCTCGATGACGCACCGGCGCGCCAGGTCCTCCGGGCCGAGCTGGGAGATGAAGTCGGTGATGGTGCGGTGGGTGTCCTGGTAGAGGCCGACCATCTCCGCGAGCGGCGGGACGATGCTGAAGTCGGTCTGGGCACCGTCGGCGAAGTTGTCCGAGAACTGCTCGGTCACCGCCTTGGGCATGCCCTGGTGGAGGGTGTTGAAGTAGTCCTTGGCGCACGTGAGGTGTCCGAGGAACCACACCAGGGGCTGGTGCCCCGCCGGGGCCGTGCTGCAGGTGGTGTCGTCGAAGTCCTCGACCATCTGCAGCACCAGCTGGTAGCCGGCGTCCATCGCGGTCACCAGGTGGGCACCGGTGGTGGTGGCCTCCATCGTCGTGGTGGTCATGGCACGTGTCTCCTTCTGGTCGGTCGTGCGGTCGTGCGTGGTCAGTCGAACGACGCCCACGCGCTGGTCGTGGTGCGCGCGGCGTCGAGCCGGGCGCGGGCCTCGGCGAAGGTGGGCAGTCCGGCGTCGCGGGTGGAGACCCAGCCGATGCCTTCCCAGTCGAACATCAGGTCGCGGGTGCGCTCGGCCGCCGCCCGGTGGGCGGGGGTGTCGAGGAACTGCCTGAGTGCCGAGGCGTCGCGCCACACCACGAGGTTGCGGGCGACGTCGTAGTTCCCGGGCGAGACCGCGACGCTGGTCGCGAGCATGCCGTCGAGCTGCATGATCGTGGTGAGGATGCCGGCGTTGAGGGCTGTCGCCTCCTCGGCCACGCCGTCCTTCGGCCAGCCGGCCGACGTGGCGACGTAGAACTTCTCGGGCAGCGCCGCTGGGTCGAGTGAGCCGTCCTCACGGATGGCCGGGCCGGTCCACGGCATCACGACCTCGAGGTCGGCCTCGTCCGAGCGCGTCAGGTCGGCCAGCGTGGTGGGGCGGGCGGCGTTCACGCGGCGACCTCCCTCGTCCGCACCAGGACCTTCTTGAGCTCGGCCACCTGCAGGTGGAGGACGAGCGACTCAGGCACCCCGACCGGCTCGAGCTCGAGCAGCAGAGGCACGATGGCGCGCAGCGTGGCGCGGATCTCGAGGCGGGCCAGGTGCTGGCCCAGGCAGACGTGCGCCCCGTTGCCGCCGAAGGCGACGTGCGGGTTGGCCGGGCGAGTGATGTCGAAGCGGTGCGGCTCGTCGAAGACGGCCGGGTCGCGGTTGGCGCCGGGGTACCAGAGGACGAGCGTCTCGCCGGCCCGGATGGTGCGGCCGCCGAGCTCGGTGTCGGAGACGCAGGTCCGGGCGAAGTGCACCGCGATCGTCGACCAGCGCAGGATCTCCTCGACCGCGCCGTCGAGCAGGCCGTCGTCCTGCGCCAGGGCGGCGAGCTGGTCGGGGTTCTCCAGCAGGGCGCGCACACCGGCTGCCATCGCGTTGCGCGTCGTGCCGTTGCCCGCGACGAGCAGGTTCTGCACGGTGTAGAGCACCTCGTGGTAGGCCAGCCGGCGTCCCTCCACCTCGGCCGAGACCAAGGCGCCGATCATGTCGTCGCCGCCCTGCTGCTCCATGCGGACCCGCACGTGCTCGGCGAGGTAACCGCCGAGCGCCACCATGTTGCGCTGGAAGGTGGCGGCCGCGTCCTCTCCCGGGAGCTGCTGCTCCGGGTCCGCACAGCCCACCAGGCCCTCGGTCCAGGACAGCACGTCGTCACGGTCCCGCTCGGGCACGCCGACCATCTCGCAGATCGCCGCGACCGGGAGCCGGTTGGTCAGCCCCGCCGCGACGTCGGCCGTGCCGTCGGCCGCGAGCGTGGCGCGGAAGTCGTCGGCGTACCCGCGGGCGAGGTCGACGAACCGCTCCTCCAGCGCCGCGACGGCCCGCACGCTGAAGAACGGCGCCATCACGCGCCGCAGCTCGCGGTGCCGGGGGGCGTCCATGTAGGACAAGGCCGGTGCGTCGTTGCGGTCGTGCCCGAACATGGCGGCGCGGCCGTCGATGTCCGCCTCGATCATCTCGATCGCCTCGGGCGGGTCGAGTGTCACCCGCTGTGCGCTGGAGAACAGCTCCGGGTGGCGCGAGACGTGGGCGACCTCCGCGTGGCCGGTGACGGCCCAGAACGGCTCGAAGCCGGGCCGGCGGTACCACTGGACGGGGGCCTCGTCGCGCAGGGCGTCGAAGTCGCCGTAGGGATAGCCGTCGACGTAGCGCGTCTCGTCGGTGACGTCGGGGCGGTCGTCGAGCGTGGTCACGGTGCTCCTTCGGTAGGTGGGTCGGCGAGGGTCACGCCGGGGTGGCGGTGTGCAGGAACTGGCTGACGGTGCGCCAGGTGGCCGCCGCGTCGGGCAGTCCGGGCAGGCCGCGCGTCGCGCCCGGCAGCGCCGCTGCCAGCACGTCGGCCGACGCCGTGCGGTCCGGGTGGGCCACCACCAGCACCGGGTGCGGGTGGCCGGCGAGCTGGTCGGGCGTGACCGAGATCAGCGGCCGGTCGGGGTGGAGGCCGTCGCGGAAGGCCACGAGGCGCGCGACGTAGCGCTCGCGTCCCAGCTGGGCCAGACCGTCGACGATCTCGGCGTCGTGGGCGAGCTGCGGACCGAACGGACCGGCCGCGTCGCTCAGGGGGTTGTCGGCCACCGCCTTCGCGAGGCCCTCGAAGCCGTGCGCGCGGACGAAGCGCATCGCCTCGTCGAACGACCCGGCGAGGTCGTCCCACGTGCGGTCGGCGCCGATGACGAGGGGGTCGAGGAGCGCCAGGGAGCGCACTCGATCGGGAGCGGCTGCAGCCAGCCCGAGTGCCTGCGGAACGCCGGCGCCCACCGCGACGACATCCACCTCGGCGAGGGCGAGGGCGTCGAGCGCCGCGACCCGGTCGGCCGCCGCCAGCGCGTGGTCGAACGGCACGAGCCCGGCTCGGCCGGTCGCTGCCCACCGCAGGTCGCACTGCACGGTGCGCAGCTCCTCCTCCCAGGCCGCGGCGACCCAGGGGCCGGCGGCACGGGCCGGCTCGTGCGGCGCCCGGTCGTCGATGACCAGCACCGTCCTGGAGCCGGCGCCTCTCACGGTCACCCGCATCCGGGCGCCGTCGGCGAGCGCGACCTCCTGGTCGGTAGGTCGGTCGAGGGTCGTGGCGTCATGCATGGCGTGCCTCCACACGGTCGTCGTCATGGGTGTCGCGGTCGGTCGGGGTGTCGTGGTCGGTTGCCTCGAGCAGGTCCTTCAGCACGCTGGCCACCTCGGCGGCCATGCCTGCGGGGTTGTCGAGCGGCGCGGCATGGGTGCCGGCGATGGTGGTCAGGTCGAACGCCCCTGTGGTCCGGGAGGCCCACACCTCCATCGAGCCGTCGGGCAGCAGGGGGTCGTCCGCGCCCTCGACTGCCCGGACCGGGATGGCCAGGGGCGCTCGAGGCGCGCCTGCGACCAGGTCCTGGTGCTGGGTCGCCAGCACGGCGTCGGCGCGGAGCCGCGCGAGGTAGTCGTGGAGCAGCTCGTGCTCGGCCACCACCGCCTCCGGCAGCACCTTGCCGAGCAGGTCGGTCGTGCGGTCGTCGACGGTGCCGTCACCCTCGTCACCCGTCAGCTCGGAGGTGAGCTCGGCGAGCTCGTCGGGCACGGGCTCGGAGGGCGGGATCGAGCAGGCCACCACCATCGCGTGGTCCGGAGCACCGGGCCGGCCGGCCCAGCGGTGCGCGACCTCCCAGGCGAGCCAGGCGCCCTGGCTGTGGCCGACCAGCAGCACCGGAGTGCTGTCGTCCGCCGCGAGGCTCGCGGCGACCTGGTCGGCAACCACCATCGCGTCGGTCGCCACGGGCTCCTCGACGCGGTCCTCGCGCCCGGGGAGCTGGATGCCGAGGACCTCCACGCCTTCTCCTGCGCGTTCACGCACCTCGGCGGCCAGCCCCTGGAAGGAATCCGTCGTGCCTCCCATGCCGGCCATGCAGACCACGCGTGCCCGGGGTCGCTCCGACTCGGTGAGCGTGCGCAGCCACAGGTCCCGCGCGGGGACGGCCGGGGCGAGCGTCGGCTCGGCGGCGGGGCCGGCATCGGGCAGCAGCAGCCGCGCGATCGCCCGGCAGCTGCCGGCACGCACCAGGTCGGCGGTCCGCAGCGCCATGCCCGTCCGGGCCACCAGCCGGGTGCGGACCGTGACGGCCATGAGCGAGTCGAAGCCGCGGTGACGCAGCGCGTCGTCCGCGCCGATCGTGGGATCGCCGACCACGGCCACGACCTCCGCCACGACCAGGTCGACAGCGGCCCGCGACCGGTCGGCCGGGCTCCCGGTCGGCGGCCAGTCGGCGGGACGGGGCGCGGCCCCCGGAGCGCCGTCCTGCGGTGCCGAGACCTGCGCGAACAGGGGACGCGGCCGGGCCGCCTGCATGACCTCGCCCATGACGGACCAGTCGATGTGGGCCACCGCGCTGTCGCCGACCCCGTGGCTGAGGAGCGAGCCCAGTGCGGCCAGGCACGTCGCGGGGGCCATCGTGTGCAGCCCTCGTGACGCCGCGAGCGCGCTCGCCTCGTCGTCGACCATGCCGCCGCCGGCCCAGCCGCCCCAGTGGACGACCGTGGCGTCACGACCCGCCGCACGCCGCACGGATCCGACAGCCTCGAGCGCCGCGTTCGCCGCCGCATAGGCCGCCTGGCCAGCGCCGCCCCAGAACCAGGCACCGCTGCTGAAGAGCAGGAAGGCGTCGAGGTCGCGATCGCCCACTGCGGCGTCGAGCGCGGTCGCTCCGGTCGCCTTCGCGGCGACCTCCGTCCGCAGCCGAGCCGGGGTCAGGTCGGCCAGCAGGGCGGGCTCCGAGACGCCGGCCAGGTGGGCCACCACGCGCAGGTCGTGACCCTCCGCGTCGAGGTCGTCGACGAGCGCGCGCACCGCCGCCGGGTCGGAGACGTCGCACCGACGCACGTCCACGGACGCCCCGCACGAGGCTGCCAGCGCCTCCAGCGCCTCCGCATCGCCCTCGGCGAGGGCGGAGCGGGACGCGAGCACGATCCGCTGGGAGCCGCGGTCGGCCAGCCACCCGGCGAGGTGGCGGCCGAGGGCGCCGCGGCCCCCGGTCACCAACGCGGTGCCACTGGTGGCGAAGGTGTCGGGCGCGGCCAGGTGCGGCGCGGGCTGCAGGCGGCGGGCGAGGGCTTGCTGCGACCGCAGCGCCAGCTCGTCCTCGCCGTGGGCCCCGGACACCAGCGAGACGACCGTGTCCCAGTCGGGCTCGCCGGTCGGGTCGAGGTCGAGGACCCCCCCGAAGGTGGTCGGGTGCTCGAGCACCGCGACGCGCGCCAGGCCGTGCAGCATCGACTGCGCGACGTCGGCCGGGTCGCCGGGGGCGGTGCTGATGCCGCCGCGCGTCAGCAGCCAGACGGTCGTGCCGTCGCCGAGCCCGGCAAGCGACCCGAGCAGCCCGACGGCCGCCTCGGCGCTCGCGCTGGTCTCGCCGCGGTCGGTCCCGTGGGCCGCGACCACCATCGCGGGTCGCAGCGCGGGGAGGTCCTCCACGCCGCAGGCCTGCCAGTCGATGCCCAGCTCGTCGAGCGCCGCCGCGAGGCCCTCGCGGGCGCGATCGTCCGGGCCGACCAGCGCCCACGTCCCGGCACGCAGGTCGTCCAGAGGCGTGAACGGCGCGATCCGCTCCCACACCTGGTCGTACGCCGACGGCGCACCGCCCGACCGCCCGGCGACGGCGCCGGCCGGGCGACCCGCGGCCTCGAGCCAGAAGCGGCGGCGCTGGAAGCGGTAGGTCGGCAGGTCGACGCGGCCGGCACCCGCCGGTCCGAGGAGGTCGGACCAGTCGACGTCGCGACCGGTGACCCAGGCACGGGCGAGGGACGCCATCACGTCCTCCCGGCGGCCGTGGCCGCGGCTCAAGGTGGTCAGCACGGTGCCGGCGCCGCCGTCGGCCAGCGGCATGGCCAGCCCGGGGTGGGTGCTGATCTCGACGAAGTGCGTCACGCCGTCGGCACGAAGCCGGTCCTGCACGAGGTCGAAGCGCACCGGCTCGCGCAGGTTGCGCAGCCAGTAGCCGAGGTCGAGGTCCACTGCAGGGACGGGCTCGCCCGTGGCTGCGGACACGAACGGGACGTCGGTCGCAGACCGGGTCCCCACGCTCGCGAGGTCGGCAGCGAGCCGCGTGACGGCGCCGTCCACCAGGGCGGAGTGGGACGCGACGGGGGCCTCGAGCAGGCCGCAGACCACGTCCTCGTCGTCGAGCTCGACCAGCAGGTCGTCGACGTCGTCGGCGTCGCCGGCCACCACGACCGATTCCGGGGTGTTGACGACGGCGACGGAGAGCCGGCCGCCGAAGCGCGCCAGGCGGCGCTCGGCCTCGTCGATGCCGATCTCCGCGAACGCCATCGCCCCGGTGCCGCGCACGGTGGCCAGTGCCCGGGACCTGGCGACCACGAGCCGCACGCAGGTCTCCAGCGACAGGGCACCGGAGGCGCAGGCCGCCGCGACCTCGCCCTGGCTGTGGCCGGCGACGACGTCGGGCTCGAGCCCCAGCCCGCGCCACACGGCGGTGAGGGCGTGCTGGACCACGAAGTGGACGACGTACGCCGTCTCGAGGTCGTCGGGGTCGGCCACCGACCCCGCGGCGAGGAGGTCGGCCGCACGCCAGCCGACGAGCGGCTCGAGGTGGGCGTCGCACGCCTCGACGGCGCCGCGGAAGTCCGCGCTGGTGGCCATCAGGTCCTGCACCATTCCGGGCCACTGTCCGCCCTGGCCCGCGTAGACGAAGGCGACCCTGCCTGCGGGGCCGGCGGGCTCGTGGACCAGGAGGGGGTGGGGACGTCCGAGCGCGAGAGCGCACAGAGCGTCGACCAGCTCCTCGGCCGTGGCCGCGACGACCGCGGCGCGGACCGCGTGGACCGGGCGTGACGCAGCAGTCCGGGCGACGTCGGCGACGTCGGGGCGCCGGGCCTCGACGTGGTCGGCCCACGCGCCGGCCAGGTCGCGCAGCGCCGCGTCGGTGCGGGCCGAGAGGACCACCGGCCACCCGGAGAGCCCGGCGACGGCGCCGGGGGCGACGGGTGCACCGGTCGCGCCGGGAGCTGCCTCGAGCACGACGTGGGCGTTGGTGCCCCCGATGCCGAAGGACGAGACGCCTGCACTGACCGGCGAGCCCTCGGGCCAGGCGGTGGCACGGGTCGTGACCTCGAAGAGCCGCTCGTCGAGGTCCAGGCCCGGGTGGGTGCCGCGGTGGTGCGCGGTCGGCACGAGCGTGCGGTGGTGCACGCTCAGCACGGCCTTCATCAGCCCGGCGAGACCCGCGGTGGCGTCGGCGTGCCCCAGGTTGGACTTGACCGAGCCCAGAGCGGCGGGCGCGGTCCTCGGGTCCTGCCCGAAGACCTGCTGCAGGGCGCGCACCTCGACGGCGTCGCCCAGCGCGGTGCCGGTGCCGTGTGCCTCCACCATGCCGATGTCGCCGGACGTGAGACCGGCTTCGGCCAGGGCGTGGCTCACGGCGGCCACCTGCCCGGAGACGCCCGGGGCGGTGAAGCCGACCTTGTCGCGTCCGTCGTTGGTGACGGCGCTGCCGCGCAGCACGGCGTACACCCGGTCACCAGCCGCGAGGGCCGCGTCGAGCGGGCGGACCACCAGGACGCCGACGCCGCTGCTGAAGGCGGTGCCGTCGCTGTCCACGTCGAAGGGACGGCAGTGGCCGTCGGCCGACATCACCATGCCCTCCTGGTGACGGAACGCCTGCACGGCCGGCGTGGTGACCGACGCGGCACCGATCAGCGCCACGTCGGCGTCGCCGGCGGCCAGCGCGCGCATCGCCTGATGGGTCGCCACGAGTCCGGAGGAGCACGCGGTCTGCACGCCGAGGGCCGGGCCCGTCAGCCCGAGCGCGAAGGCGAGCCGGGTGGCGAGGTAATCGCCGCGCGTGCCGGTCAGGGACCGGTAGAAGGAAGCGAGGTCGTCCGGCTCCTCCTGCGGGTAACCACCGAAGCCGGCGCTGGCGAAGACGCCGATGGTCTCCTCGCTGCGGCGCGGGTCCAGGCCCGCGTCCTCCAGCGCCTCCCAGGCACACTCCAGCAGCAGCCGCTGCTGCGGGTCGGCGGCCAACGCCTCGGCGTCGGTCATGGCGAAGTGCTCGGGGTCGAAGAGGTCGACGTCGTCGAGCACCCCGCGGCGACGGACGACGTCCGGTGCCGCCACGACGTCCGGGCGCACGCCCGCCGCCAGCAGCTCGGCGTCGGTGAAGGTCCGCAGCGTGTCGCGACCGGAGACCAGCACGTCCCAGAGCTCCGCGACCGAACGGGCACCGGGGAAGCGGCACGCCATCCCGACCACGGCCAGCCCTGTGCCGGGCGTCGGCGCGACGGAGCCCCGGGAGGCGGTGGGCGCGACCGTGGCACGACCGCGCAGCGCGTCGAGGTGGTCGGCCTGACGACGCGGCGTCGGGTGCTCGAAGAGCACGGCCAGCGGCATCTCGGTGCCGGTGGCACGACCGATCGCCTCGTGGGCGGACACGAGCGAGGCTGAGGTCGCGCCCTGGTCGAACACGCCCAGGTCGGCCTCGACGGGCCGTCCGAGGACCTCGGTCCACACGTCGAGCACGAGGTCGAGCGCGGATCCCGAGCCGTCGACGGGCCCCGCCGGGACAGCGCTGTCGGTCGCGTCGGTGGTCGGGCGGGGAGCGCGCAGCTCGCGGGCGTCGCGGGCGATGCCGACCCGGTCGAGCTTGCCGTTGGGCGTGGTGGGCAGGACATCGAGTCGCACGAGGTGGGTCGGCACCATCACCTCGGCCAGCTCGGTCCGCAGGTGCTCGCGCAGACCCAGGTCGGTCGCGGCCTCGTCCGTGGCCGTCCAGAACAGGTGGAGCGCATCCTCGGCCACGACCGCCACGCAGTCGGCCACGGCGCGGCAGCCGAGCGCGACTGCCTCGACCTCGCCGAGCTCGACGCGGTGCCCACGCAGCTTGACCTGGGTGTCGCTGCGCCCGCAGAACTCCAGGCTCCCGTCACCGCGACGCCGTACGACGTCGCCGGTGCGGTAGAGCCGCTCGCCGGTCGCGCGATCGACGACGAAGCGGTCGGCGGTCAGGTCGGGACGCTGGTGGTAGCCGCGGACGACGCCGTGGCCACCGATCCAGAGCTCGCCGCGGACACCGTCGGGGACGGGTGCGCCGGCGTCGTCGCGCACGTGGAGCGAGGTGCGGCGGATGGGGTCGCCGAGCGACACCTCGCCTGACGTGACCTCCCACGCCGAGGACCAGATGGTCGTCTCGGTGGGGCCGTACATGCTGGTGATCCGCCCCGGACAGACCTCGCGCAGGCGTGCGGCCTGCGCCGGGTTGAGGGCCTCCCCACCGACGAGGAGGTGCCGCAGCCCGGCGAGCAGCTCGCGCCCCACGGCGTCGGCCAGCAGCATGCGGGCGTGCGTCGGTGTGCACTGCAGGTGTGTGGGGCGGTGCGGGAGGGCGCGCGCCCACGCAGCACCGTCCATGTCGGCGACGACGACCGTGTAGCCGCGCGTCAGCGTCCACACCAGCTCGAGCACGGAGATGTCGAAGGACACGCTCGTCACGGCCAGCCAGGTGTCGCCGACTCCCCCACCCACGACGTCGTCCATGCCGGAGCAGAAGTTGGCGAGCACAGCCCCTTACACACTGTTTTCCGGTGTCCGCAAGCTTGCTCCCGGTACCCTGCT
>CAZDAO010000112.1:0-3204 GCA_964503015.1 uncultured Nocardioides sp.
GAACACGATGGCGGGCGCCGTGGCCGCGGCCTGCTCGAAGAGGTCGCGGACGCGGCTGGCGCCGACGCCGACGAACATCTCGACGAAGTCGGATCCGGAGATGGAGTAGAACGGCACGCCCGCCTCACCCGCGACGGCGCGGGCGAGCAGCGTCTTGCCGGTGCCGGGCGGGCCGTAGAGCAGCACGCCCTTGGGGATCTTGGCGCCGACGGCCTGGAACTTCGCCGGGTCGGTGAGGAACTCCTTGATCTCGCCGAGCTCCTCGATCGCCTCCTCGCATCCGGCGACGTCGCTGAACGTCGTCTTCGGCATGTCCTTGGTGATCAGCTTGGCCTTGGACTTGGCGAACTGCATGACGCCGCGGCCGCCGCCGCCCTGCGCCTGGTTCATCAAGAAGATGAAGAGCAGGATGATCAGCGCGAACGGCAGGAGCGTGGCCAGCAGCGAGCCGAGGAAGCTGGGCTGCGGGAAGTCGGAGTCGGACCACTTCGTCTCGCCTGCCGCGATCTGCTCGTCGACCGCGGCGAGCAGGGTCTCCTGCTGGCCGTCGATGTAGTGGGTGACGACCTTGTCGCCCTCCTCGCGGGTGCCCTTGTCAAGGGTGGCGCGGATCTCGTGGTCGACCCCGTTGAACTCGATCTCCTCGACCTGCCCGGCCGAGATGTACTTCGAGAGGGTCGAGGTCCGGACCTCGTCGTAGCCGTCGTTGGGCACGAGGAACTGGATGGCCAGCATCACCGCGAGGGCGGACAGGGCGATCCAGAGCCAGGGACCCTTGAATATGCGCTTCACAGGCAACTTTCACCGGTTCGGAGGTGGGATCGCGACGGTACACGTCGCTCGGGCGCCCATTCTTTCAGGCGGGGTGAAGCGTGGCGAGGCGAGCGGCCCCTCGTGCTGCCGCGATCCGGGCTCGATCAGGAGTAGACGTGGGGCGCGAGGGTGCCGATGTCGCGCAGGTTGCGGTACTTCTCGCGGTAGTCCAGGCCGTACCCGACGACGAACTCGTTGGGGATGTCCCAGCCGACGTACTTGGGCTCGACAGGCATGGACAGCGCCTCGGGCTTGCGCAGCAGCGTGGCGATCTCGACGCTCGCCGGGCTGCGGCTGGAGAGGTTGTTGACCAGCCAGCTGAGGGTCAGGCCGGTGTCGATGATCTCGTCGACGATGAGCACGTGACGGCCGCTGATGTCGGTGTCGAGGTCCTTGAGGATCCGGACCACGCCGCTGGACTTGGTGCCCGAGCCGTAGGAGCTGACCGCCATCCAGTCCATCTCCAGGTGGCGCGGCATCGACCGGGCCAGGTCGGCCATCACCATGACCGCGCCGCGCAGGACGCCCACCACGAGGAGGTCGCGCCCCTCGTAGTCGGCGGTGATCTCGACGGCCATCTCGGCCAGCCGCTGCTGGATCTGCTCCTCCGTGAAGAGGACGTTGACGAGGTCGTGCTCCACGTGGGACGAGTCCATGGGCTGCAGCCTAGGGCGCGGGCTCGGCGGCGGTCAGCCCGAGGTCGGCGCGGCGCCGTGCGCGACCTCGGGCACGAGTCGCGCGCCGTCCGGCTCCGCGGCGCCCCCGCACGGCTGGTCGCCGGCGGCCGGCAACGGCACGCGCACCACGAAGACGCTGCCCACGCCGACCCCGCTGGCGACCTCGAGGGTCCCGCCCATCAGCGACGTCAGCTCCCGGGCGATCGCCAGCCCGAGGCCCGCGCCGCCGTAGCGCCGGGTCGTCGAGCCGTCGACCTGGGTGAACGACTCGAACACGGTCCCGAGGTCGTCCTCGGCGATGCCGATGCCGGTGTCGGTCACGGCGAGCTCGACCTCGTCGCCGCCGCCGGCCCCCCGGCGCACGTCGAGCCGCACGTGACCCTCGTGGGTGAACTTGACCGCGTTGTCGAGCAGGTTGCCCACCACCTGGCCCAGGCGGTCGGGGGCGCCCACCACGCGCGCCGGCAGGTCGGGGGCCACCACCGACTCGTAGGCGATGCCGACGGCCTCGGCTCGTCGGCTGCACCGCTCGTCGAGGTCGCGCACGAGAGGAGCGAGGTCGAACGGGACGTGCGCCACCTCGAGCTGGCCGGCCTCGATCCGCGAGAAGTCCAGGACGTCGTCGACCAGCGACCGCAGCGCCTGGCCCGACCGACGCATCCGGGTCACCATCTCGCGCTGCAGGTCGTCGAGCGGGGTCTCCTCGAGGATCTCACCGGCACCGAGCACCATGGTCAGTGGTGTCCGGATCTCGTGGCTCATGGTGGCGAGGAACATCGACTTCGCGCGGGAGGCGGCGAGCGCCTCGTCGCGGGCCACCTCGAGCTCGCGGACAGCGCGCTCCTCCGAACGCACCAGTCGCGCCATCCGGACGAAGGCGAGCAGCGTGAGAGACGTGGCGCCCAGCGCGAGCTGAAGCGGCCGGTCGGGGCCACCGCGCAGGTCGGTCGCCAGCTCGAGGGCCGGTGGCACCAGCAGCGGGCCGACCGCGATCACCAGCTGGAAGACCGGCGTGCGGCGGACCGGCGGCTCCGGGACCGGCGTGCGGAGGTGCCACACGCTCCGGGCCATCAGCACCGGGGCGATCATCCAGGCCGCGTCCATGAAGACCTCGTCCGCGCCGGCGATCGGCTGCAGGTAGGCCATGTCGGCCGCCAGCCACAGCACGCCGCCGAGGGCGAACCCGGGGTCGAGGCACTTCCGGGCGGCCCCGCTGGCCAGCACCCGCACCACCAGCGCGAGCAGCACGGCGTCCGCGACCGGGTACGAGGCCCAGACGACGCGCACGAGCACCGGCACGGAGTCGTCGGTCACGATCGTCCCGATCGCGGGCCCCCACAGCACCAGGACGCTGACGACGACGATGGTGACGGCGTCCAGGGTGACGTCGAGGTCCCGGACCCCCGTGCCGCTGCGGCGCAGCACGACCACGAGGGCGACGCAGAGCACCACGTAGGAGGCGAACCACGCGGGATCCGCGGCGGACACGTCGGTGGAGCGCCCGGCGGCGTCGAGGACGACCCAGGTGAGGTCGCCGAGAGCGGTCAGCGAGATGCCGGCCGCGATCAGCCGACCGACCGTCCGCAGCCCCGCGGGGGCACGCGCAGCGCCCACCCACGCCGCGACGCCGGCGAGCACCATCGTGCCGGTGTAGAGGACGTTGCCGAGGACCAGGCTGTCCGTGACCGCGTAGAGCGCGATCGCCGCGGCGACG
>CAZDAO010000112.1:3304-9831 GCA_964503015.1 uncultured Nocardioides sp.
GCGGCGTCGGCGTACGCGGTCAGGATGAGGATCGGCAGGTCGCGCAGCTCGGGCATCTCCCGCAGCCGCGCGCACAGCTCCCCGCCGTCCATCTGCGGCATGCTCCAGTCGAGCACGGCGAGGTCGAAGTGCGTGCCCGGCACCAGGTCGAGGGCCGCGAGGGGGCTGCCGACCGCGACCACGTCGAGCTCGCTGCGGCGCAGCACGAGCTCGATGAGGTCCCTCATGTCCTGGTCGTCGTCGACGACGAGCACGTTCGCCATGTCTGTCCTTGTCCCCGAGTCGCCGAGCTGCGAGGACGCGACCCTACCCGTCCGCCACCGGAGCGAGCAGCAGCAGCCCGTCGCGGCGCTGCGCGCGCCGCGGACCGGGCAGGTCGATCCAGCGCTGCCCGCGCCAGTCGACGAGGAGCCGGTCGACCTCCAGCACGTGCGCACGCGTGAGCTCCGCGGCGGGCACGCCTGCCTCCAGCGCGGCCCGGTGGAGGGCGCGGTGCCGCAGCGACGGAGGCTGCGTGCGCAGGGCCTCGACGTCCAGCCCGCCCTCGCTCCGGGCACCCTCGAGCACCCGGTCGGCGAGCTCGTCGAGCAACGCCGTGTCGTCGCGGAGCTGCTCAGCCGTGCGGGCGAGGGTCGCGGCGACGCCGGGGCCCAGCTCCTCCTCCAACACGGGCAGCACACGCTCGCGCACCCGGACGCGGGTGTAGCCGGGGTCGTGGTTGTGCGGGTCGTCCCACACCTCGAGCCCCTCGACCTGGCAGGCCGTGAGGGTGTCGTCGCGGCGTACGCCGAGCAGCGGGCGCGCGAAGACGCCGAAGCCCGGCCGCATCCCCTGCAGCGACCGCCCACCGGAGCCGCGGGCCAGCCCGAGGAGCACGGTCTCCGCCTGGTCGTCCAGCGTGTGGCCGAGCAGGACCCGCGCGGCGCCGAGGTGCTCGGCGACCTGCTCCAGGACGGCGTACCGCGCCTCGCGTGCCGCGGCCTCGGGCCCCAGGCCCGCACCGGCGTCGACCGAGACCGTCGCGGTCAGCGTCTCGTCGACACCGAGGGAGGCGAGCTGGGCGACCAGGCGAGCGGCCTGGTCGGCCGACCCGGGCTGGAGGCCGTGGTCGACGGTGACGCCCACGATGCGCAGGCCGAGCTTGTGGCCCTCGAACACCGCCGCCGACGCCAGCGCGAGCGAGTCGGCGCCGCCACTGCAGGCGACCGCCACCACCTCTCCCGGACCGAGGTCCGCGAGCAGTCCGCGGACCGGCAGCCGGACGGCGGCGACCGAGGGGTGGAGCGTCACAGCACCCGCGCGACCCAGGAGTCGGGATCCTCGATCTCCGCCTTCGAGGGCAGGGTGTCGGGCCCGCTCCAGACGACGTTGAACTCGTCCATGCCGACCTTGTCGACCACATGGCGCACGAAGACCGCGCCGTCGCGGTACTGCGCCATCTTCGCGTCCAGGCCGAGCAGCCGCCTCAGCAGCTTGTCGAGGGTCCCGACGCCCTGGCGGCGTTGGTTGAACTTCTTGCGGATCGTGGCCACCGAGGGGATGACGGTGGGTCCGACACCGTCCATGACCACGTCGGCGTGGCCCTCGAGCAGCGACATGACCCCCGTGACCCGGTCGAGGATCTCCTTCTGCTCGGGCGAGGAGACCAGGTCGAGCACGCTGCCGCCGCCTCGGCGGATGGACTCCGCGCCACGGCGCAGGCCCTCGAGCACCGCCGTCGGCTCGATCGTGTCCGCGAGCGAGCCCATCTGTGCGAGGAGGTGCTCACCGAGCCAGGGGTTGGCGGTGAACTGCACGCGGTGGGTCTCCTCGTGCAGGCACACCCACAGGCGGAAGTCGTGGGGGTCGGCGTCGATCTCGCGCTCGACGTGGACGATGTTGGGCGCCACCAGCAGCAGGCGACCGTGCGGCGCGTGGAACGGGTCGAACTGGCCCAGGACCTTGGACCCGAGGAAGCCGAGCATCAGTCCCACCTCGGCGCCCGTGACCCGCGACCCGACGGCGGCGGAGAGCCCCGTGGGCGGGCCCTTCTTCTCCGTGATCTTGTCGACGATCGGCGTGAGGATCCTGGCGAAGCCGTCGGCGTTGGCCTGGATCCACCCCGAGCGGTCGACCACCAGCACCGGCGCCGTGCCGGCCGTGGTGCGGAGCCCGGTGAACTCGCTGACCAGCGGAGTGGAGCGCTCCGCTCCCTCCCGCAGCTCGACGACCGCCGCGGCGGCCTCGTCAGGGCTGACGTCCGGCCCCGGTCCGGACACCCGGGATCCCAGGGTGACGGCGAGGTCCCAGTCGACGAGGCTCATGGGCTCGACAGTAGCCGGGCACCCGAAGGCGCACCGTGCTGTTCGGCGCCTCCACTTCGCTCCGACGCATGTCGCGGCGCTCGGATCGCCCCGGCCTCCTCAGCCACCGCGCTCGGCGCCCGACGGCGTCTGGACTGAGGAGCGAGCGAGCGCGACGAGCGAAGCGAGACAGCTCGGGAGCGACGAGGGAAGACGCCGTCTTCAGGGGCGCCGAGCACGCGCGAGCGGAGCGAGCGCCATCAAGCACTGCACCGGCACGCGGCCAGCGAGGCGGCGGCGCGGTCGAGGGCGTCCTGGGCGTCGTAGCGGTCGGCGTCGGCGACCCGGTCGGCGGCGAGGACGAACGCCAGCGGGGCGCCGTCGCGGTCCACGGCGATGCCGGCGAGGGCGTGGACGCCGGTGAGGGTGCCGGTCTTGGCGCGGACCAGGCCGCGGGCGAGCGCCGGTCCCTCGTCGAAGCGCCAGGTCAGCGAGCCGGTGAAGCCGGCGACGGGCAGGCCGGTGACGAGGCTGCGCAGGTCGGGGTCGGGGCCGGAGGCCAGCTGGAGGAGGGCGAGGACCGTGCTGGTGCTGATCCGGTTGCGGCGCGAGAGCCCCGACCCGTCGTACAGCCGGTCGCCGCTCGTGTCGATCCCCAGCTCCTGCAACGTGGCCACCACGCCGGCGGCACCGGCCTCGAAGGAGCCCGTGGCGGAGGTGGCGAGGCCGACGTGGTGGCCGAGGACCTCCGTGCCCTCGTTGTCGCTCACGTCGAGGACGCGCTCGGCGATCTCCGACAGGGGTGCGCTCTCCACGGAGGCCAGCTCCTCCGTCGCGGCGGGTACGACGACGCGCTCCGGCGGGCCGGCCACCTTCAGGCCGGCGGCGGTGAGCGCCGCGGCGAAGGCCTGGGCGGCAGCCAGGGAGGGATCGTCGGAGCGCTCCTGGCCGTCGGGCGCGATACCGCTGTCGACCATGAGCGCGGTGATCGGGCTGACGATGTCGTCGGGGACGTAGTCGCGCCGCCAGGCCGGGTTGTCGGTCGGGCCGCTGAACAGGCCGTCGTCGAACCGCACCGTCACCCGGCCCCGGCCGCCGAGCTCCTCGGCGACCTGCACGGCGAGCGTCGCGACGTCGGCCCGCGCCGGGTAGGTCGCGCCACGTTCGGCGACGGTGAGCGGCTTGCTGGCGAGGAGCGGGTCTCCCCCGCCGACGAGCACGACCTCGCGACGTCGGTCGCCACGGACCACCCGGGTGGTGAAGGTGTGGTCGGGGCCGAGGGTGGCGAGGGCGGCACCGACGGTGAGGAGCTTGGTGGTCGAGGCCGGGAGGTAGGTGCCGTCACCGGACGTCCACACCGCGCCGCCGGGCTCCAGCGTGGAGACCGCGGCGACCACGTGGCGACCCAGGTCGGGGTCGGCGAGGGGCTTGCGCAGGGCCCGGGCCACCGCGTCGGGCGCGAGTGCGGCCGCGGTGGCGGCCGGCAGCGCCTCGGGGGTCGGCGTGCTCCACGCCGGGAGGTCGAGCCCCGCCGGGGGCAGCACCTCCTCGGGCTCGGTCACCGGGTCGGCCGCGAGCCACGGCAGGTAGCGCTGGCCCCACTCGAACCGATAGGCGCCGACGCCGGCGGCGAGGAGCGCGACCACCAGCACGACGGGCAGCCACACGCCGACGACCCGGCGCGCGGAGTGGCGTACCTCACGTCCCCGTCGTTTCGACCCTCCCGCTTCGCGCATCGGGGCCATTGTGCGCGACACTGCCCCCAGTACTTCGCGCCGGGCTCTCGGTCGGGCGCAGCGGAGCTGGACCGATGACGGCCCGAAGGCGTGCCGGAGAGTGGAGGAAGACGTGCTGACGTTCGACGTGCTGGTGGAGATCCCCAAGGGCGAGCGCAACAAGTACGAGGTCGACCACGAGACCGGACGGATCCGCCTGGACCGGATGCTCTTCACCTCGACGGCCTACCCCGCCGACTACGGCTACATCGAGAACACCCTCGGCCAGGACGGCGACCCGCTCGATGCCCTCGTGATCCTCCAGCAGCCGACCTTCCCGGGCTGCATCATCGAGTGCCGCGCGATCGGCATGTTCCGCATGACCGACGAGGCCGGCGGTGACGACAAGGTCCTGTGCGTCCCCTCGCACGACCCGCGCCTGGAGCACCTGCGCGACATCAACCACGTCTCCAAGTACGACCGGCTCGAGATCCAGCACTTCTTCGAGGTCTACAAGGACCTCGAGCCCGGCAAGTCCGTCGAGGGCGCCGACTGGGTCGGCCGCGCGGAGGCCGAGGCCGAGGTGAACGCCTCCTTCGAGCGCTTCAAGACCGAGGGCCACGGCGACGACGTCGAGAACCTCGCCGACGAGAGCCTGGGCGAGGACGCCTGACCCGCTGCGGCGCACCCCGTTCGCTGCAACGGCTCAGGCGGCGCTGACCTCCGCCGCCGCAGCAGGCTCCAGCGCCTCGGCGAGGATCTCGGTCACCCGTCCGACCGGGCGCACGTCGAGCTCGCCGAGCAGCTCGGCAGGTACGTCGTCGAGGTCGGGGCGGTTGCGCTCGGGGACGAACACCGTCGACAGCCCGGCGCGCTGGGCCGCGAGCAGCTTCTGCTTGAGGCCGCCGATCGGCAGCACCCGACCGGCCAGTGACACCTCGCCGGTCATCCCCACGTCGGACCGCACCGGCCGACCGGTGAGCAGCGAGACCAGGGCGGTCACCATCGTGACGCCCGCCGACGGGCCGTCCTTGGGGACCGCGCCGGCCGGGAAGTGCACGTGGATCGACCGCTCGAACGCCGCCGGCTCGATGCCGAGCTCGACGGCGTGGGCCCGCACCCAGGACAGCGCGATCGACGCCGACTCCTTCATCACGTCGCCGAGCTGGCCGGTGACGGTGAGCCCGGCGGTGCCCTCGGCCACCGACGTCTCGACGTAGAGCACGTCGCCACCGAGGCCGGTCACGGCCAGGCCGGTCGCGACACCGGGGACGTCCGTGCGCTCGTGGCTGTCCGGCGTGAAGCGCGGCCGCCCCACCAGGTCGACGAGGCCGTCCCGGTCGATGTCCACGCGCTCGACCTCGCCGGTCGCGAGCAGCGTGGCGGCCTTGCGGAAGGCCTTGGCCAGCAGCCGCTCCAGCTGGCGTACGCCGGCCTCGCGGGTGTAGCTGGCCGCGAGCTCGTCGAGCGCGTCGTCGGAGATCGTGACCTCCTCGGGGGTCAGCGCGGCCCGCTCGAGCTGGCGCGGCACCAGGAAGTCCCGCGCGATGGCGACCTTGTCGTCCTCGGTGTAGCCGTCGATCGAGACCAGCTCCATGCGGTCCAGCAGGGCGGACGGGATCTGCTCGACGACGTTGGCCGTCGCGATGAACAGCACGTCGGAGAGGTCCAGGTCGAGCTCGAGGTAGTGGTCGCGGAAGGTGTGGTTCTGGGCGGGGTCGAGGACCTCGAGCAACGCCGCGGCCGGATCCCCGCCGACGGTGCTGAATCCTTGGCTGGCGCCGACCTTGTCGACCTCGTCGAGCAGCACGACCGGGTTCATCGAGCCGGCCTCCTTGATCGCGCGCACGATGCGGCCGGGGAGGGCACCGACGTACGTCCGCCGGTGGCCGCGGATCTCGGCCTCGTCGCGCACGCCGCCGAGGGCGACGCGGACGAACCTCCGGCTCAGCGTCCGGGCGACGGACTCGCCGAGCGAGGTCTTGCCGACGCCGGGAGGACCGGCCAGCAGGATGACCGCGCCCGAGCCGCGGCCGCCGACGACCTCCAGCCCGCGCTCGGCCCGGCGGGCGCGCACGGCGAGGTACTCGGTGATCCGGTCCTTGACCTCGTCGAGACCGTGGTGGTCGGCGTCGAGCACCGCACGGGCGGCGGCGACGTCGTGCGAGTCCTCGGTCCGCTCGTTCCACGGCAGCTCGAGCACGGTGTCGAGCCAGGTCCGGATCCACCCGGCCTCGGGGTTCTGCTCGCTGGAGCGCTCGAGCTTGTCGACCTCGCGCAGCGCGGCCTCGCGCACCGCCTCGGGCAGGTCGGCGGCCTCGACCCGGGCGCGGTAGTCGTCGGAGCCGTCCGGCTCGCCCTCGCCGAGCTCCTTGCGGATCGCCGCGAGCTGCTGGCGCAGGAGGAACTCGCGCTGGTTCTTCTCCAGGCCCTCGCGGACGTCCTGGCTGATCTTGTCGTTGACCTCGTCCTCGGCGTCGTAGGCCCGCGTCCACTCCACGAGCAGGCGCAGCCGCTCGCCGAGGTCGGG
>CAZDAO010000113.1:0-9692 GCA_964503015.1 uncultured Nocardioides sp.
CCGCGCCTCGGCGCCGAAGATGTCGCCGAAGTTGGCACCCCAGTCGCGGGTGAAGAACAGCGAGTGGTGCGGCAGCTGCGGGAGGCGGCCCTCCACGCCGAGCATCGCGAGGACGGCGCCGGGGCCGGGGGAGCGGTCGCGCCAGGCGCGCTCGGGGTGGGTCTGCAGGTCCGGCTCCAGCAGCGCCGTCTCGAGGTGGTGCAGGTCCGCGGCCCCGACGACCGTGTCGGCGAGCAGGGTGCCGTGCTGCCCTCCGGGGCCGGCGTACGCGATGCCCTGCACCTCCGCGCGACCGCGCGGCCCGCGCCGGGTGAGGACCTGCGTGACCTCGGTGCCCGTGTGCAGGCGGGCGCCATGCTTCTCGGCGAGCGTGGCGATCACCTCGATGAGGCGCATGAAGCCACCCATCGGGTAGAGCACGCGATCGCCGAGGTCGAGGTGGCTCATCAGGTGGTACATGCTCGGCGCCCGGCTCGGGGACGAGCCGAGGAACACCGCCGGGTAGCCGAGCACCTGCCGGATCCGCGGGTCGCGGAACCGCGCCGCGACGTGGCTCTCCAGCGAGCGCGTCAGCAGCCGGCCGAGCGTGGGCGTGCGGCGTACGACGTCGGGGTGCAGGAAGGCGCCGGCGGAGTCGAAGTTGCTGTAGAGGAAGCGGCGCAGCGCCACGTCGTAGGTCTCGCCGGCCGAGGCGAGGTAGTCGTCGAAGCGACGGCCCGCGCCGGGCTCGAGGGACTCGAAGAGCGCGCGGTTGTGCGCCCGGTCGGGGCGTACGTCGACCGGGTCGGGGTCGTCCTGGAAGAACACGCGATAGCTGGGGTCGAGCGTGACCAGGTCGAGCTCGGCCTCGGCGGACGTGCCGAGGAGCTCGAAGAAGTGGTCGAAGACCTCCGGCATGAGGTACCACGAGGCGCCCGTGTCGAAGCGGAAGCCGTCGCGCTCCACGCTGCCGACGCGGCCGCCCAGGTCGTCGTTCTTCTCCAGCAGGTCGACGCTGTGACCGCGCGAGGCGAGCAGCGCTGCGGTGGCGAGACCGGCGATGCCGCCGCCGATCACGACGACGCTGCGCGGCTCGTCGCGCGTGTCGGCGGGGGCCGGGCCACGGGGGACGAGCCCTTGGGGGAGGAGGTGCCTCACGCGCGACCCCCGTAGATCGCGCCCGCAGCGATGCGCAGCTTGACCGGCCCCGGGACGCGGACCCGCGCGCGGCGGATCTCCGGGGCGGGGGTCTCGCGGAGCCGTGCCGCCAGCTCGGCGAAGGTCGCGTGCGCGGCGGCCACGGCGCGGCGGCTGCTCGCGGGCAGGTCGGGGACCACGGCCGCGGCCGCGGCGAGGTCGGCGTCGATGTCGTCGAGGATCCGGTCGCGGTCGGCGTCGCAGAACCGCGCGACGTCCAGGCCCGGGAAGTAGCCGCGGTGGAGCACGTCGTGGTCCTCGGCGAGGTCGCGCAGGAAGTTCAGCTTCTGGAAGGCGGCGCCGAGCCGGCGGGCGCCGGGCGTGAGCGCGTCGTAGGCGGCGGCACGGTCGCCGGGGCCGTCCGGGGCGGCGAGGAAGGCGCGCAGGCACATCAGCCCGACGACCTCGGCCGAGCCGTAGACGTAGCGGTCGAAGCTCTCGGCGGTGTGCTCCCGGGTGTCGAGGTCCATCCGCATGGAGGCGAAGAACGGGGCGACCAGCTCGTCGTCGATCCCCACCGCGACCGCGGTGCGGGCAAAGGCGTGCACGACGAGGTTGCCGCTGTAGCCGGTGTCGAGGGCGTGCCGGACGTCGTCGTGGAGCCAGGTGAGCATCCGCTCGCGGGCCTCGGCCCCCAGCGCGAGGTCGGGGTTGTCGACGATCTCGTCGGCCACCCGCACGAGCGCGTAGACGTTGCGGACCTGGGTGCGCACCGGCTCGGCGAGCAGGCGGGAGGCCAGGCCGAAGGAGCTGGAGTACTCGCGGATGACGAGGGCCGAGCTGCCCTCGGAGACCGTGTCGTAGAGGTCGCGGGGCGCGGCGCGACGGAGGAAGAGGTTCATGCCGCGACCTCCTCGCCCGTGGCGACCACCGGCGGCGGGAGCACCACCGCGTCGAGGAGGCCGGGTGCGATGCCGAGGTCGTCGAGGACGCTGCGGGCGGCGGTCAGGTGCTGCTCGGCGAGGTCCTCGACGAACCCGCGAGAGCCGCACGCCGCGAGCAGCCGCCGGACCTCCTCGAGCTCCGCCTCGTCGAGGTCGCGGCCGACGTGGGCGGCGATCCGGCTCCACTCCGGTGTCGAGGCGGCGTGCACGAGCAGCGGGGTCTGCTTGCCGGTGCGGAGGTCGTTGGTCGCGCTCTTCCCGGACCGGCGCGGGTCGCCGAAGACGCCGATCAGGTCGTCGGCGAGCTGGAACGCGACGCCCAGCGCCCGGCCGGCCTCGCCGAGGCGCTCGATCGTCGCGTCGTCGGCGCCGGCGAGCACGGCACCCGCCTGCAGCGGCAGGGCGAACGAGTAGGCGCTGGTCTTCTGCTCCTCCATCAGCAGGCTCTCGTCGAGCGTCGTCGGAGCGGCCCCGAGCGAGAGGCGTACGTCGGCGAGCTCGCCCGCCGCAGTGGTGTGGAGCGCGGCGTCGAACAGGTCGAGGAGGTGGTGCACGACGTCGGGGGGAGCGCCGCAGGTCGCCACCGTCCGGATGGTCGCGGCCAGCGCGAGGTCACCGGCGAGGATGGCGGCGGTCAGGCCGTAGCCGGACGCGGCATCCGTGGCCACGCCGGCGTCGAGGGCGGCGTCGCGGAACGTGCCGCTGACGTTGGGCCGTCCGCGTCGCACGTGGTCGCCGTCGATCACGTCGTCGTGGATCACGAAGGCGGTGTGCATCAGCTCGACCGCCGCTCCCACCTCCGCGGCGGCGGCGTCGAGCGTGCCGCCGAGGGCGTGGTGGGTCGCCACGAGCAGGGCAGGGCGGAACCGCTTGCCGCCCTCCGTGGCGCTCACGAGCGCCTCCCACAACCGTGCGTGCTGCGCGTCCGTCGCTGCCGCCCGGGCACGGCCGGAGGCCAGCAGCCGGTCGAGCGCCTCGTCGGTCGAGACTGAGGTCATCGGTCCTCCCCGTTCCTCGTCGTGGACGCCAATCTATGCAAGACTCCAAACTAAATCTAGGCAAGGTGAGGAGAATTCACGATGGAGTCGACGTCATCTCCGTTGACCATCGGCGACCTGGCCGCCCGCACTGGAGTACCCATTGCCACGATCCGTAGCTGGGAATCGCGCTACGGATTTCCGATCCCGTCGCGGGCCCCCGGCGGTCACCGCCGCTACGTCGAGGGCGACGTGGCCGCCGTCGAGGAGGTCCTCGCGCACCGCCGGGCGGGCCTCTCCCTCGAGGCGGCCGTGCGCCGCGCGACCACGACCCCGGTCAGTCCCCGTTCGGTGTACGCCGAGGTCCGCCGCCACCACCCCGAGCTCACCTCGCAGGTCCTGTCCAAGGCGACCCTCGGTGCGCTCAGCCACGCCATCGAGGACGAGTGCTGCGCGCGCGCCGCCGTACCCCTGCTGTTCGCCGGCTTCCAGCGCGAGGAGTTCCTGCGCCACTCGCAGGCGCGCTGGACCGAGCTGGCCCGCACCGCCCGGGCCGCGGTCACCTTCGCGCACGGCGCGGCGCCCGCGCCGGTCCGCGACGGCGGGCTCACCGAGGTGCGCCTCCCCGTGGACGCCCCGCTCAACCGCGAGTGGTTCGTGGTCTGCGACGCCACCGACCTGCCCGCCTTCCTCGCCGCCGTGGAGCTGCCCCGCGAGCGCCCGGTCCCTGACGCGCAGCGCTCGTTCGAGGCGCTGTGGTCCGTCGACCCGCACGTCGTGCGCACTGCGAGCCGCGCGGCCGCGGCCATCGCCGACGACTACCGCCCCGACTGGCGCCCCGCGGGCGAGCAGGTGCCCGCCGCCGAGGAGCCGCCGCACGCCTCGTCCGACCTCGCCCGCGCCTCCGCCCTCTTCGACCGCATGCTCGGCTACGTCGAGGCGTCCCGGGCCTGACCCGCCCGGACGCGCGTGGCGAAGGGCGCCCCGGTCCGGGCGCGAGGGGCCGCAGGCACCTCCCTGGCCGGCGACACGCCGCCCAGGGGGACCCGACACGCCGCAGGATGTCGTCGCGGGTGCTCGCGAGCGGCCCTCCTGCGCGCTGCCGGCATCAACGCCGCATGATGACCTCGCGGGCGAAGGTGGGGTCTTCGGCGAGGAACTGCTCGAAGGTCCTCGCCGGCGAGCCGGTGACCCGCAGGACGGTGTCCGTCACGACGGCCGCCTGTCCCAGCCGGATGCGTTCGAAGGCGCCTTCGTCGTTGTCGCGCGTGAAACCCTCCGAGCCCGCCAGGGCCTCCTCCATCGACACCTCGACGTGCTCCACCGGACGCGCCAGCGCACCGGCCAGCAGCTCAGCGGTCCTCGGCAGCGACAGGGCCTCCGGCCCCGTGAGGTCGAGAACCTGACCGCGGTACGTCTCGTCGACCAGGGCCACCGCGGCAACGGCGGCGATGTCCCGGGCATCGATCCAGGAGACGGGTTGCCCGCCGCTCGGCAGGGCAAGTCGGCCGTTCTCCCTCAGGTCGTCGAGGTAGAACCGAGGGTCGGTGAAGACCTGCATGAACCAGTTGGGACGCACGATCGTCCACGTGCGCCCGCTCTCGCGAACGACCCGTTCGGTGCGCAGCGCCCAGTCGTCCTGGGAGAAGTAGCCCTGGTCGAGCTCTGACAACAGGACGACGTGCGTCTGCTCCGGCGTCAGGTCGACGAGCTCGGCGATCCAGCGCGGTGCTTCCTCGTGATCGGGGCGCACGATGAAGATGGCGTCGACGCCCTCCACCGCGGCACGCCACGTGCTCTCGTCGGTCCAGTCGAAGCGGATCGGCTGGATGCCGTCGCCGTCGAGGCGTTCGGGTGCTGTGGTGCCGCCGAGCACCTCGGCGTCGCGCCCGGCGAGCAGTCGAGCCAGCGGCGCGCCGGTCTTGGCTCGCGCGCCCGTGATGAAGATCCGCTGCATGGAAGGTCCTCCTCGCCCTGGATAGTTGATTGCCTCAAGGAACCTCGACTCAAGCACAGATGCTTGAGTGAATCAAGTAATGTGTGGTCCATGGCCGACGAGTCGTCACTCCCGCAGCAGCTGTGGGACTTCGTCTACGCATACGACGCCGCCTACGACCGTGCGGCCCGCGCGGTGGGCCTCAGCGCGGCTCAGGCGTGCCTCCTGAAGGAGGTCGTGGACACCCCGCGATCGATGGGTGAGCTGGCTGCGAGCCTCCTGTGCGACGCCTCGAACGTCACCCAGCTCGTCACCCGTCTCGAGGCGCGCGGACTCGTCCGGCGCGAGCCGGGTCACGACAGGCGCTCGAAGCGTGTGGCCATCACGGCCGAGGGCGCCGAGATGGTCGATCGCACCCGTGGGGCGTTCACGTTCCCCCAGGAGCGTCTGGCCCGGTTGCCGCTGGAGTCCCGGCGCGAGCTCTCTGCGCTCCTCGAGGCCATGGGCGACTGACCCGCCCGCACGCGTCGCGGCACCCGACCTGCCTCCGTGCAGCAGCCACCGGCGTACTCCGCACGGAGTACGGCGAGGTGTCTGCCGTGGCCGGACGCGTCGATCCCGCTGGGTTGGGAGCCTGCTCGTCATGACGACTCAGCTACGCGCGCCCGCCCCCACAACACTCGACACCGGGCCGAGGAGGTCGCGGCCCACGACCGTCCTGCCGTGGCTGGTGCTGGCGGTGTGGATCGGGTTGGTGGTGGGCGGCTTCTCCCTGGCGGGCAAGCTCGACTCGGTGACCCGTGACAACCAGGCGGACTACCTGCCGGCCAGTGCGCAGTCGACCCAGGTGCTCGCTGCCGAGGCCGGGCTGCCCAACGGTGGGGACGGTCTGCTCGTGGTCGTGTACGAACGGGCCGACGGCATCCGACCGGGCGATCGGGAGGCCGCCGCACGCGACTACACCGACCTGGCGGACCGGTTCGGCCGCTCCACCACTGAGGCTCCGGAGATCGCCGAGTCCAGCCGCGGCACTGCGCTGGTGTTCGGGCTGACGCTGCACAGCACGTGGGTCACCGACGAGGCCGAGGCGACCACGGTGGCGGCTGCGCGTGACATCGTCTCCGACCGGCCAGCAGGCCTGAACGCCTATGTCACGGGGCCGTCTGCGATCGGGGCTGACATGGACGAGGTCTTCGACTCCGTCGACGCGACGTTGATGCTCGCCACCGCCGTGGTCGTCGCGCTCCTGCTGATCCTGACCTACCGCAGTCCGCTGCTGTGGCTGGTCCCGCTCGTCTCGGTCGGGGTCGCGGCGATCACGTCGATGGGTGCCGTGTACGCACTCACGCAGGTCTTCGGCTTCACCATCACGAGCATGAGCTCGGCGCTGATGATCGTGCTGGTCTTCGGCGCGGGCACCGACTACGCCTTGCTGCTGGTGTCCCGCTACCGCGAGGAGCTGCACCGCCACGAGCGTCCGGTCGACGCCATGCTGGCTGCGCTGCGCGGAGCCGGCCCGGCCATCGTCGCGTCGGCGGGGACAGTGGTCGCGGGCCTGCTGTGCCTGCTGGCCGCGGACCTCAACAGCACCAGCGGCCTCGGCCCGGTGGGTGCGGCGGGCATCGGCGCCTCGTTGCTCGTCATGCTGACGTTCTTTCCGGCCCTGCTGGTGGTGCTCGGACGCCGGGTCTTCTGGCCGTTCGTGCCGCGTCTCGGGGCGGAGGCACGCCGGTCCGGGTCTCGATGGGCTCGGCTGGGTGAGGCCGTCGATCGTCGGCGCTTCGTGAGCTGGGCCGCGCCGATGGTGGTCCTGGGCGCCCTGTCGCTCGGCCTGGTCGGTGCCAGCGGCTCGCTCCCGCAGCTCGACCAGTTCGCCCGCTCCACGCCGGACTCGGTGGTGGGAGCCACGCTGATCGACGAGCGCTTCCCCGGCCAGGGCGGTCAGCCGGTCACCGTGATGAGTCGCCCGGACGTGAGCACCGAGGTCCTGGCTGCCGTCCGGAGCACGCCCGGGGTCGCCAGCGCCCAGCTCGGCCAGGCCAGCGACGACTGGGTGGAGATCTCAGCGATCCCGGTCGACTCCCCGGAGAGCGCCGGCGAGACGGCGACGATCAAGCGGCTGCGCGACGACCTACGGGAGGTGGCCGGTGACGCCGCGCTGGTAGGCGGACCGAGTGCCGAGCTCCTGGACACCGACGAGACCAACGCGAGCGACCGCAATCGGGTGATGCCGCTGATCCTGCTGGTGGTGCTCGTCATCCTCGGGCTGTTGCTGCGGGCTGTCGTGGCTCCGCTGGTGCTGGTGGCCACCGTCGTGGTGTCGTTCTTCGGGGCTCTCGGACTGTGCAACCTGTTGTTCGAGCACGTGCTCGGCTTCGCCGGCTGGGAGTCGTCGGTGCTCCTGATCGGATTCCTGTTCCTGGTCGCGCTCGGGGTCGACTACAACATCTTCCTGATGAGCCGGGTGCGTGAGGAAGCCGCCCGCCACGGGACCGTCGAGGGCACGAAGCGTGGCCTCGCGGTGACAGGTGGCGTGATCACCTCGGCCGGGATGGTGCTCGCGGCGACGTTCGCGGTGCTCGCCACGCTGCCACTCGTCATGCTGATCCAGATCGGCATACTGGTCGCCGTCGGTGTGCTCATCGACACCTTGCTGGTGCGCTCCGTCGTGGTGCCCGCACTGACGATGTCGCTGGGTTCGCGGATCTGGTGGCCGAGCAAGCCCCGGCGCACGCGAGAGGACCGAGGGGAGGACCGGGTCGATGTCCCCGTGTGAGCGATGAAGGGACTCCGTCCGCCAGCGGCCGACGGGCTGCTGGCGGCGGGGTCGTTCGTGCTCGGCGTCATCGGCGCCGTCGCGCTCCAGGCGGTCGACTTCGACGGCGAACGACGGGTGGACCCGGGGGCGATCGTGCTCCTGGGCGCGATGTCGTTGCCGCTGCTGGCTCGCCGACGTTGGCCGATCCCGGTCGTCGTTGCGGTCCTCGTCGTCTCCACGCCGTACCACCTCCTCGACTATCCCCACGAGGCGACGATGCCGGCCTCGCTCGTGGCGGCGTTCGCGGCCGCGCGCTACAGCGAGCCGCACCGGCGGCCGATCGCCGCCCTGGTGGCGGTGGCCGCGGTGACGGTGCCCGTCCTCGCCGACGAGACCTCGGGAGCGCTGAGCGATGCCCTCCTCGGGGTCGGTTGGCTCTTCATGGCCTTCTTCGCAGGGCTGGCCGTCCGCTTCCGGGAGAGCTGGAAGGCCGTCGTCGCGGCACGGCTGGAGCAGGAGCGTGCCGACGAGGTCGAGCGTCGGGTCACCGAGGAGCGGGTCCTGATCGCCGCCGAGCTGCACGACGTCCTGGCGCACGGCCTGGCCGTCGCGAACGTCCAGGCGTCCGTTGCCGCGCACCTGATCGACCAGCTGCCGGACAGTGGGGATGCGTCCCTGCGGGAGCTGTCCAGCACGCTGCACGACCTGTCGGACACGAGCCGGGCCACGCTCCACGAGCTGCGCGCCGTCCTGGACGTGCTGCACGGCGGTGATGGCGAGCCGACCGAGCCGGCGCCGCACCTCGGCGAGCTGAAGCGCCTGGTGGAGATGGCGGAGGCCGCCGGCGTCCGGGTCGACCTGGAGGCCGCGGGGCTGTCGGACGACCTGCCTTCGGCGGTGTCCGTGGTGGCCTACCGGATCGTCCAGGAATCCCTCACCAACGTCGTTCGACACTCGGAGGCCGACCAGGTCTCCGTCCGACTCGACCAGGACGGTCACCGGCTCCGGATCGCGGTCGTCGATCGTGGGCCCGCCCGACCGGGGTCTGTCGAGACACCGGCCGGCTTCGGGATCGCCGGGATGACGGGCCGAGCACGGGCTGTGGGCGGCGAGCTGTCGGCCGCGCCGGGGGAGCGTGGAGGATTCGAGGTGCGGGCCAGCCTGCCGCTGCCCGAGACCTGGCAGGTGCCCACGTGATCCGGGTCCTGCTCGCCGACGACCAGACCCTGGTCCGCGGGGCCTTCGCGCTGCTGGTCGGCTCGGCCGACGACATGGAGGTCGTCGGGGAGGCCGGCACCGGCGACGAGGCGGTGGCGCGGACGTCGGACCTGCGACCCGACGTCGTGCTGATGGACATCCGGATGCCGGGCACGGACGGCATCGAAGCGACCCGGCAGATCGTGGCGAACGAGGCCTCGAGCGGCAGCAGGGTCCTCATCCTGACCACGTTCGAGACGGACACCAACGTGCTGCGCGGCCTTCGTGCGGGGGCATGCGGCTTCCTGCCCAAGGACACCCGCCCGGAGGCGCTGCTGGACGCCATCCGCACCGTTGCCGCGGGCGAGGCGCTGCTGTCACCGGGCGCGACCAAGGCGGTCATCACCCGTGCCCTGAGCCGCCCCGACGTGCCCGCGCCGGAGCGGCTGGCCAGCCTGACCCAGCGCGAGCACGAGGTGCTCCGCCTGGTCGCCGCGGGCCGGAGCAACCAGGAGATCGCGAGCGAGCTGGTCGTCAGCCCGCTGACCGCCAAGACCCACGTGGCGCGCATCCTCGCGAAGCTCGGCGCCCGCGACCGGGTCCACCTCGTGATCGCCGCCTACGAAGCCGGACTGGCCTGACGCGACGCACCTCAGGCGTTGATCCGCAGGGGCGCGCCTGAAGCCTCCGTTCCGGCAGCACTCCGCCTTCCGTACTCCGCGCGGAGTACGGCGAGGTGTCTTCCCTGGGCCGACGACTCGCGA
>CAZDAO010000114.1:0-3196 GCA_964503015.1 uncultured Nocardioides sp.
GCACCGTCACCGTGCGACTACCAGCCCAGACCTGCCGCCCGCGCCATCGCGACCGCGTCCTCCCTGGTCTCGACGCCGAGCTTGGCGAGCATCTCGGAGACCCGGTTGCGGACCGTCTTGGGCGCGAGGAAGAGACGCCCGGCGACCTGCTGGGTGGTGAGCCCCTGCGCCAGGAGGCCGAGGATCTCCCGATCACGCGTGTCGAGGCGCGCGAGCACGTCCACGTCGGGCACGGAGGAGGCGGCGACGCGCACCGATGCGCTCGCCCCTGCGCTGAGCACCACCGCACCTGCTGCGGTGGCGCGGATCGCGCCCAGCAGCTCCTCGGGCGGGGCGTCCTTGACGAGGTAGCTGTCGACACCTTGGGCGAGGCTGCGTAGCACAGTGGCGGGTTCGCGAGCCATCGTCAGGATGACCAGGCGTGTGGCGGGCCAGCGCTCCCTGAGCCGTAGGCCAAGGGTGACCCCGTCCCCGTCGGGCAGGTTCAGGTCGAGGACGCAGACGTCGGGCGAGAGGTGGTCGGGGAGCTTGAGCGCCTCGGTCGCGGTGCCGGCCGTGCCGACCACCGCCATCTGCGGGTCGGCATCCACGAGCGCGGAGAGGCCGGCGAGCACGATGGGGTGATCGTCGACCACCACCACGCCGATCACGCCGACCGCCGCGGTACGACCAGCATCACCCGGAGCCCGCCGCTTTCGGCTGGGCCGATGTCGAGCCGACCCCCTACCTCCCTGGCCCGGGCCGCCATCGAGGTGAGCCCGACACCCGGGACCACGGGGGCACCGCGCCCGTCGTCCACCACGGTCACGGTCAGCGCGTCCTCGGTCTGCTGGACGCGTACGCCGACATGGTTCGCGCCGGCGTGCCGCAGCGCGTTGGTGACAGCCTCGGCGACACATCGGTAGGCCACGATCGCGTGGGTTCCGTCGACCTGCTCGCCGACCCTGGCGTCGATGGTGACTGCTGGTCCGTCGTCGGTCCGGAAGGAGGTGACGAGCGCAGCGAGCGCACGGTCGAGGTCGGCGGACACCAAGGGCTCGGGCGTGAGAGCGGAGACGATGCGCCGCAGGTCGGCCCGGCAGGCGGCGAGGTCGGTGGCAAGCGCGCCGAGGTCCACCGCCACACCCGTCGCCCGAGCCGCCTCCACGCGCATGCCAATCCCGGCCAGGGCCGGTCCCAGGTCGTCGTGGAGGTCGGCGAGGATCCGGGCCCGCTCGATCTGGCGCTCGGCGATCACCTGGTTGTGCGCGTGCTTGGCCTGGACCGCGAGCTCGACGGCGTGGGCGGCGAGTGCGACTGTCGGCGCGAGCTGCCGGACGACGAGCTCCTGGCGTGCCTCGAGGCCCTCGGGATCCCGCGGGCGGACGCACATCGTGCCCACGCGCTCCTCTCCCACGACGAGCGGGAGGGACGTCCAACCAGCCCGCTCGTCAGGGTCGTCGAGGACGATCTCGACACGTTCGGCCCCGCTCGCGGCCGCGACCAGTTCGTTGGCCGTGGCGAGCAGGGTGCGGGGATCTCCCCGACCGGCCAGGTCGCCGGTGAGCAAGGCGAGGTCCTGTGGCGACAGCAGCCCGGTGCCGTAGCGACGTGCGAGAAGGGTGCGGCGCAGGAACACCGCAGCCGGCGTGGCCAGCATCAGCGTCACGGCCGCGGCCAACGCACCCACCACCTCGGCTCCGAAGATCCGCTCGTGGACCGCGAAGGACCACACGATGCCTCCGGCAGCAACCCCCGCTGCCAGCACCCCGAGCAGCAGGCCGGCGTCGAGCAGCGGCTCGAGCGGGGGCCGCGGAGCCGGAGCCAGCGCCGATCCGGCCACGGCTCCCGCGACTGCGAGCAGGCCCAGAGCCGCCACCACCCCGAAGGTCGTCGGCGACCCCAGGGCCCAGGCGGCGTAGGACACCACGACGGCCGCCACGGACCACAGGACGATCCACAGCCGCCACCGCCGCGCCGCACGCCCCTCGGCCGGGAGCGCGGCGGCGGCAACCGCGAGCAGCGGCAGCAGCCATCCAGGCCCAGAGGCCACGGTCGCCTCCCCGGCCGGGAGGCTCGTCAGCAGCATCGCCAGAGGCGCGCCAGCGGCCACCAGTGCGGCGGCCCAGCCCGTCGGCGTGGTCCCCGACCGGTCCAGCACGAGCACACCGGCCAGGCCCAGCGGCAGCCAGGCGAGGAGCGGCAGGTTCGCGTCGAGCACGACCCGGTCGTGCGGCAGCACGAACAGCACCGGCAGCACGCCCAGCGCGAGCACGGCCATCCCGACGAGCACGGCACCGGACACCGGGGCCGGTCGCGCGGCCTCCGGTGACACCACGGGCCGCGGGGTCGAGACTGTGCTCATGGGAGCAGTATCCGGGCACTCCGGGACGGCCGGAAGGCCATCGGACGTCCGCGGGACCGTCGCGGGACGGATGCGGGACCGCGCGGGACCGCGAGGCCTCGCCCCTGGGACGTCCGAGGCCGGACCGTGGTGGGCAGTCCACGACAGCTGTCCGCAGGAGGAACAATGACCACCACCGACGTCCCGGCCAGCACCTCCCCTGGCACCCGGATCCCGCGCTACGGGGTGCTCGTCGTCATCGCCTATGGCATCTGCGTCATCGGGATGTCGCTGAGCATCGTCGCGGAGATGGCCTTCGGCTACACCGGCTCCGGCGACCAGCCGCGGTCGCTGGGCCAGCAGCTCGCCGGCGTGCTCGGCTTCGGCACGCTCGGGCTGCTGGTGTCGGTCGCCACCGTCGCCCGTCTCACCTCCCGGCGGCAGCGCCGAGTCGGAGCCATGGTGATCGGCGTGCTCACGGTCCCGTCGCTGGCGTTCTTCTGGTGCGGGATGCCGGCGCTGCTCGGGGCCGCAGCGGCCGCCCTGGCCGGCCTGACCCGCGGACGCACGCCGCTCGATGGAGCGGCACGGGTGTTCGGGCTCGTCGGGCTCGCCTTCGCCGTCATCAACCCGATCGCGAACGGCCTCGCCGTCACCATCTCGTGGCTGACGACCTGACCCGCTGCGTCACAGATTCGACCACGACCCACGGCGGCGGACGATGCTGCGAACCACCGCCGTGACCGACGGGGGGAGTGGTTGTCCGTCGTGCGCCGCATCGGATCGTTCCCACGTCCACCTGGCTGGTCGCGCTCCGCGTGACGATCCATCTGCGCGCCCCCAAGCCCATCCCGCATCAGGTCGCTCCGCGAG
>CAZDAO010000114.1:3296-9688 GCA_964503015.1 uncultured Nocardioides sp.
GTGACGATCCATCTGCGCGCCCCCAAGCCCATCCCGCATCAGGTCGCTCCGCGAGCCCATCCCGCACCGGCACGCTCCGCGAGCCCATCGCCCAGCGGCGAGCGCGCACGGATTGCGGCAGATCCGGACGTCCGTTGTGGGGCCGCACCTGTCCATCGGTCCCGGCAAGATGCGTTTCGTGATCTCGTCGCCCGGCTTCCCGTAACGGGACTCCTCGCGGCGCCCATCGGTCGGGTGACCACGACCAATCAGCAACGGTGCGTCGGTACTGTCGCCTCACTAGGCGCACCCGTGGAGCAGGAAGTCATGACGGAAGTGAACATCGCAGTCCGAGTTCCGGACGCGCACCGCGACGTGCTTGACCATCGCGGCAGCGTCTTGATGCTCCCCGGCCGCGCATACTCCTGCGAGATGCCGTTGCTGGCACGGACGACGCGGGCTCTATCGTCCGCCGGGTGGACTGTGCTTCAGGCGGAGTGGGAACTCGAACACTTCCCTCGGGACCCCCGCGGCTTCGTCGAGAGCGCGGCCGCACGTCTGGACGCGGCGGTGGGTCACTCGGGTCCAGTTCTTGTGGTCGCGAAGTCCCTCGGCACATTGGCCGCACACTGGAGCGCCGAACGCGGGTACCCCGCCGTGTGGCTCACGCCAGTCTTCAAAGCGGCAGGTTTGAATCCGATGCCAGTGGAGAGCAAGGCGCTTGAACAACGCATCCGCGGCTACCCGACCGAGAACCTGGTCGTGGGCGGGACTAGAGATCCGTTCTGGGTGAACGGCTTCACGGGCACGGGGATGGTGATCGAGGTCCCCGGGGCCGACCACGCGCTAGAAACAGGGGACCCGGACGTCTCCACTCGTCATCAGGAGAACACCGCTGCCGCCGTCGTCGACTTCGCTTCAAACATCGGCTGAACCGGGGGCCCGATGCCCTTCCAGCGGTTGCGCTGATCGGCAGATCCGTGCGCTCATCGCGGCAGATCCGGACGTCTGCGATCGCCGAGCCGCTAGCGCGGTCGGGCCAGGACTGCCGTCTCCACGGTCCTGACATCGGGTCCCACGCACTGGTTCCACTCCGGCGCAGTAAACCGCTTCCCACCGCGCCAGTAAGTGTCGATGTCGCCGCCGTGGTCGATGACCTCGCCGAGGACGAAGGTCCCGACGTGGGCCACCTCGACCTTCCTTCCGCCGTCGATGAGTCGTGACCCCGCCTCGGCAAGTAGCAGCACGTCCCCCTCTGAGCGTCGGATGACCACGCAGCCCTCGTCGGATACTTCGAGTCTGCCGACGAGCTCCTCGCTTGGCTCCGTCCAGACGGTCGACTCCTGTGGGTGCGTCATCAGCGCGGTAGCCACCGGTGCCTCCGACCCCGTGAGGGTCGATAGCGAAATTCCGCCCACGCCCACCACTCCTGCTGCGAGCAGAGCAGCAAGACGACGTCTACGAGGACGACGACCCGGACGCATGTGCCCAAGGTAGGGCACGAGCAGCACCCAGATCCGGTTTCGGGGACTGACCGCATCTCGGCAGATCCGGTAACTCCAGTTGAGGAACCGCCTATGAACCGGACCTCAGCTTGCCGGCGGCGATCCCAGAAGCCAGAGCGATCTCGATCGCCGATGAAGGATCCCGCTGCGGGACTGCCTTCCGCCGCTTCACCATGAGTCGCGGGCGACTTCCACCTTCGCTGCAGGCGGGCGAGACTAGGGTCGCCAGTGTGCTCGTACAGATGTCCGGCGTGCCCGGGACGGGGAAGTCCACGCTCGCGGCCGCTCTCGGTGACCACGCAGGTCTTGCGGTGCTGGATACTGACGTGGTCAAGAGCGCGCTCCTCGACCACGGGGTGCCGCCGCGGGTCGCCGGAGCGGCCACGTACGGCGTCGTTCTCGACCTCGCGGCAGACCTACTGCGGCAGGGCCGCGGGGTGATCGTCGACTCGCCCTGCCGCTACCGAGAGCTCCTGGATGCCGGCCAGCGGATCGCGTTCGAGGCGTCGGTGCCGTACCGGATGGTCGAATTGTGGGCGGACGACGTCCGTGACCTGCTTGCGCGGCTCGATGAGCGGACGCCGCGGCGATCGCAGGTGGCCTCCTCGACCAGTCCAGTCGCCGACACCTCGTGGGAGGAGGGCACTGCACAACAGACACTTCGGGCCTGGCAGGCCCAGCTCGTCCGACCGGACGAGGGGTGGCTGCGCCTTGATGCCCTGCGCCCGCTGGAGGTCAATCTCGCCGCCGCGCTGGCTCATTTGGGGACGGAGCTGAAGAGCCCGGCGACATGAGGTTGCGGCACGGTCTGCCCTCCATGCTGGCGGGATCCCGTACGGGCGGGATGACGATCTGGCACCGGGCTCATCGCACGGTGGGTCGGTGCCTGTCGGCCCGAGGCTGTGCCCACTGTGGGACCTGCACTGTTTCGCGGCTGACTGGGAAGGTGTGCGTGGAGGTCGCGGTGCCGCGCCGCGCCGTGACAGTGAGCTCGTGGTCGGCTGGCATGCCCATGAGGTGGCTGTAGGGCGGTAGGTCGAGAAGCTCGTCTCCGTCATGCAGTCCGGCGCGTGCCGCGAGTCCGTGGGGATCAAGTCCGGAGACCACTCGGGACACGAAGGTGGAGAACGCGAAACCGGGATCGATGATACGAACCGTTGCCTGGTGAGGGGTGCGGCCGGTCTGCCACAGGTCGCCGGCCGGCATCGGCATCTGGCCGTCGAGGGCACGGTCGAGCAGTTGAGCACCGTCATCACCGACCGCGTCGGCGACCCAGCTCTTCCAGTCTTCGAGCGTCGCCGTGGACCCGGAGATACGGCGATCCCGCACCCGGCGCATGAGGTCGTCGAAACCGGCGCTGTCACCTGCCACGGTGAGGAGTCGGTTGAGCTCAGCGAGGTAGAGCATGCCGCGGACGTAGGCCAGCTGGTGGATACGTGGGTCGTCCCAGAACTGCGGAACGAGGTCGGCCATGGCCCGGTCGCGCCATGGGCTAGCCAGGTAGACGCGAACGATCTCATCGACGCGGGCATGGAATGTCTCGTCGTCAAGCAGCCCGAGGCGATGTGGCAGCACGATCCCGTAGTAGTCGGCGACGCCTTCGTTGAACCAGACGGCGTTGTCGTTGTCGTTCGCCAGGCCGAGCCAGTCGTGGACAAGTTCGTGGTCGACGAAGGCCTCGAGCCGGTCGGGTCGGGCGGCGTCTTCGTGCCACCCCGCAATGAAGCATCCCGGGAGTGCGGACCCGCTCATGCCTCGATAGGGGTTGCGGCGCAGGAAGATCGACAGCGGCGGGGTGGGCTCCCCGAGCAGGTCCGCGAGGCCTCCATGCATGGTCGCTGCGTGGCGGGTGAGGGCGGCGGCGTCAAAGGTTGGCGGGGAGAGCCAGTGGGTTGTGAGCGCACCCGAGGTGCAGGTGGACACGGTCCCGGCCATGATGTGGATGGCCTGCAAGTCACCCAGCGACCGGTGTCTGTCGCCCACGGAGCTAGGCCCCGGCCACGACAGCGTTCCGGGAACATCGTCGGGTAGGTCTGGGAGGGCCAAGAACGCTGACGTGCTGCCGGTGATGCCATCGGACTCGAAGCGAAGGTCCACGGGTGGGTGGCCATCGGTGGTGAGCGCATCGACCCGACGCGGCGTCACGTGGTACTCGAGGGTGACGGGCCCGGTGGTCGCGCGGCGTCCTTGCCAGCGCCAGGGTCCCTCATCGTGGGCGGGCTGGACCGCGATCGATCCATCCGCGTCACGGGCCGTCACCATGGTCTCGCCGAGCGCAGACGACACCCCCGCCACCCGTCGCCGCAACTGCGCCAGCACTTCACCCCGACTGAAGCTGTGACCCGCCACCGTGATCCGAACCACCAGCACTCCCGGCCGCGAGTCCCAATCCAGATCGACACTCACCCGCGGCTGCGACATGGCAGCGAACCTACGCCGACGACCCATGGCAGCAACCGAGAGACCCGCAGCCAAGGTCGCATGTCCCGCGAGACGGGATGCTCCGCGAGCCGGTACGGGATGCGCTACCGGCGCTCTCTGGCTCGCGCGAGCGCGATCTGCGCGACCTCGACTTCATCGACCGGCCCGGAGGTGTCAATCTCGATAAGAGGTCCTACGCCAAGGGGTTCCACGGCCCGCCCCCATAGCTCATCCTCGGAGCACGCGGAGTCGAGGTGCCCGGGGTGGCGACTGTCGGCGCGCGCGGAGTAGCGCGCCCTCGCTAACTCCCGCGGCAGGACGCATCGCACTTCAACGACGTCGCCGAATAGTTCATGCGCGAGAGGCAGCGTGTACGGATACCAAGTGCTATCGAGCACCGCCCCGGCCGGACAGCGACAGGCGATCGCCAACATGGCCCTGACCGCAGCCTGGCGGAGCTGTTGCGACTCAGCGACGCTGGAGGGCTGGCCAAGTGCGTCGGGCCATGGCTTCCTTGATCTCGTCCTTGGACAGCAGCGGAAGCTGCAGCTGCATCGCGAGCCCGCCGGCCAGAGTGCTCTTGCCGGAAGCAGGCCAGCCTCCCACGAGGACGTAGAGCGCGTTGGTCACACCGCCATTCTGCGCGTTCCTGCTTGCTGGGCTTCCGACAACGCAGGTCCGCATGACGATGGGCTCGCGGAGCGACCCGGTACCCGATCGGCTACCGGGTCGCTCCGCGAGCCCATTCCGGTCTGGTGATCCTCCGGGTGAAGAGGTCTGATGCTTCTGACAGGAGACCAATTTCGGGCCATGCGCACCTGTTGGGCATCAACGGCTTGGTCGACCGATGGGCCGCTTCTTCGCCGACGGCGACAGGCGGCTGACATTCGGATCTCCCACGCGGAGCGGGCCTGACATAACGTCGGTTGTCAAACAACACGTAGGAGTTTTGAATGTTCGCTGCATCTCGACAACCACGGACGTAGAGCGCACGCCTACCCCATCGCGATGAAGCGGCCGCGTCGGGCTCGAATCGCTCTCACAGCGCTTCCGAGAGACGCGGAACCCCGCCTCGCGGGCGACTCCCGACCCGACTGGTTGTCAGGGAGAGATTCTGAGCGCGGTCGCCGCGGCGCAGGGGGGTCCCGGAATGTCAATGGATGAGGAATGATCCCATCGCATGGACGCTGCGTGGGCGGGTGTGATCGGCGGAGCCGTGGGTGCAGCCGGATCACTGGCTGGTTCGGTAGCGGCGCAAGTGCTGGCGGCTCGACACACCGCAAGAATGAAGGCGGTCGAGCGCGAGGACGCCATGAGCGACCGGTGGTTCGAGGAGAAACGCGCCGTCTACCTGGAGGTCATCGAGGTAGTGACGGCCGCGCGTCACGCGATGGCCGAACTCCGCCTACTCGAACCGAAGCAGCGCTCACAGTCGAATCACGTCGATCAGCTCTTCGTGGCATGGGAGAAACTGGCGCGCCTCGAACCACGTGTGTTCATGCTCGGGAGCCACGACATGCACCGAGCAACGAGGCACTTCGCGCTGCGGATAGCGGAACGAATCCAGGACGTCAGTGATCGGGATGCCCCTACCCGCCAGCGGTTCACCGATGAGACCTCCGATCAGGGCGCGTCCGAATACCTCATGTACATCACTCGGCGAGACCTGGGCATTGGGGACGCCCAAGCCCCGAAGTGGTTGCGAGAGAAGCAAGCTGAGGAATGGGAACTGGACGCGGACGACACGTAGGGGCTTTGGCCTGCGGGGCTAGGAGCTGCAGGTCTTAGTTGCGGGGGTCAGGATTCACTCACTGCCGTTCGGTTTCGCGCGTCTCCCAAGGTTAGGGACCGCCCGTGGTCACGGCGCGTCTTCAGCGGCGCGGTGTACCGCGGCGCGGTGTACCGCGGCGCGGCGGCCGCGGACCGTTCACGTCCTGCCGGTCGCGCGCTGCGCCCTGCGACTTGGTCGGTGCCGGGTTGCCCTCGTCAGTGTCGATCGTGAGCTCGAGGCGGGACACGATCCGGTAGCGCAGGTCGCGCGCCGGGCTGTCACCCAGCGGCCTCTCAGCAACCAATCCGCGCGTGACGGCGTCGACCTCGTGACCCTGCTCGTGGGCCTGCTGCAGCATCGCCGCGGTGGCCGGCCAGTCACCCTGCTCGAGCAGCCGCGGGCCGAGCTCGCGCGCCAGCGGAGCCCACCGCTCGGCCGGCGTCTGCTCGGCGGCGGCCGCCAGCCGGCTGCGCACCTCGCTGCTCTTGTGGAGCTCGGCCAGCGCCGCCTTGCGGGGGTCAGCATCCCAGCTCTTGATCGCATCGAGCAGGTCCCGGCGAGCCTGCATCTGCGAGAGCTGCAGCCGAGCCCTCACCTGGTTCACGCCCGGCTCCCAGGCGCGGCTGGGACGGGCCGAGAGGATCCTCATGGCCGCCACGCGCGCCTGCTCGGGGGCGAGATTGTCGAGCCGCTCGGCGAGCAGCTGGTCACCCAGC
>CAZDAO010000115.1:0-9685 GCA_964503015.1 uncultured Nocardioides sp.
CCGAGAAGAGGGGGAGCCGCTCGCACCTCGACCCCTCGGTGGTCGAGGTGCGAGGAGCGCCAGCGACGAGCCTCGAGACCTCCGAGTCAGGGGCGCGGTCTGCCGCCGCGTCGCGAGGACAGCTCTGGCAGGATCTCGAAGTCCCCGCGGATCAGCGCCTCGCGCTTCTTGCGGCCCCAGCCCTGGATCTGCTTCTCGAGCGAGAACGCGATGCCGACGTTCTCGACCTCCTCGTGCCAGACCAGGGTCACCGGACGGCGAGCTCGGGTGTAGGCGCAGCCATCCTTGTCGGAGTTGTGCTGGAACATGCGCAGCTCCAGGCTGCGGGTGCTGCCGACGTAGTAGGTGCCGTCCGAGCACCTGAGCATGTAGACGAAGGGCATCTCCCGATCGTCGACGACCGACCGAGGTCGCACGAGGGGCAGACCGGCATCTGTGGAGAGCGTGGTTTCGAGGCTCGCTGCGCTCGCACCTCAACCACCGACAAAGGCGAGCCGCTCGCACCTCCACCCCCTCGGTGGTTGAGGTGTGAGGAGCGCCAGCGACGAGCCTCGAAACCTCCGAGCCCACACGACCAGCGTGGTTTCGAGGCTCGCTGCGCTCGCACCTCAACCACCGACAAAGGCGAGGCGCTCGCACCTCAACCACCGAGAAAGGCGAGCCGCTCGCGCCTCAACCGTCGAGGACCTCCAGTCCTCCCCCCAGCTGGTCGGCGACGGCCTGGAGGCGGGCGCGGGTGATGTCGGCGACCGTGGCGAGGCCGGCGAGGTGGGCGTTGGAGCCCTCGCGGGTGGGCTCGGTGGAGTTGATGCTGATGCAGCGGCGGGTGCCGCCGTCGGAGAGGTTGGCCAGCGCGACCGCGTGGCCGGTGGTGCCGCTGCCGGCGAACGGGTCGAGCACGACGATGTCGTCCGGCAGGGTGGCGAGGATCCGGCGGACCAGTCCGGTGGGCTTGGGCGACTCGAAGACGTGACCGACCAGGGCCTTGAGCTCCGCGACGGCGGTGTCCGTCGACCCGATCTCCTCGGACAGCCAGATGGTGCGGAGCTTCTTGCGGCGCCCGCCCTCGCGGTGCAACCAGTCGCGCTGGAAGATGTCGGCCCGCTCACCGCTCCGGCCGCGGATCACGCGGCACTCCAGGTCGTCGGGGCGCTCGTCCACCCGTGGCCGCGACCAGCGCCACACCGCCGGGCGCCCGTCGCCGAACACCGGCGTGATCGGCTGGCTGCCCGGGAAGTCCGCGGTCGCGACCCGGCCGGTCTCCGGGTCGCCGTGCAGCGCGTAGTGCAACGTCGGCGCGGTCACCGGGTTGAACTTCTTGTTGGTGTTGCGCAGCGGCAGGTAGCGGAAGCGCCGGCCGTCCTCGGTGCTCAGCGGGAAGTCGGCCTCGTCGACGGACTCGGTGGTGCTCGCGTCGACGGCGCACCTCGCGAGGTCGCGTGCGTACGCCAGGACGTACTCGTGGCTGGTGGCGAAGCCGCGACCGAGCTGGCGTCCCTTCGGGTTGAGGTTGACCACGACCTGGGCGAGGAAGTTGGCCTCCCCGAAGACCTCGTCCATCAGCAGCCGTAGGTGCGCGGCCTCGTTGTCGTCGATGGAGACGAAGACCGCGCCGTGCGGCGCCAGGACCTCCCGCACGGCCTCCAGCCGCGGCCGCATCATCGCGGCCCAGGCGGCGTGCCGGCGCAGGTAGGGATCGGGATGCGAGCCGTCGCGGAAGCGGTCGGCGTACGCGAAGTCGTTGCCGGTGTTGTACGGCGGATCCGTGTAGACCAGGTCGACCGATCCCGGTGCCAGGCGGGGCAGCACGTCGATGTTGTCGCCGGCGTGGAAGGTGTTCCAGGCGGTGGCGTCGGGCGCGGCGGGCACGACCCGCAGCCTAGGGGGTGCCCCGACCCGCTGATCCCAATTTTCACACCCGTACCACCACGTCCCTTACTGTGGAGTGCGTGCCTGCCAAGACCTTCCGCTCCTCGTCCGCCACGCCGGCCCGCAGCCGCCTCCTGACGGTGGCCACCGCGGGCGTGCTGGTCGCCGGTCTCGGCGTCGGCCCGTCGGTCGCCGACCCCGGCACCACCGGTGGCTCCGGCGCAGCCGGCCCGGCCGCGCCCGCCGGTGAGGCTACGGGCGGCTACCGAGGCCGCAACCAGACCTCTGACGGCAAGCCCGGCATCGTCGTCGGCCCGGAGGTCCGCCTCCGCGGCAAGGCCCAGGTGAAGAACGACGTCAGCTACGAGATCGCGCCCGGCGTGGTGCTGCGCGAGTGGGACCAGGTCGACGGCCGCCAGCCGGTCGGGCAGGTCCGGATGAACCTCGTCACCGTCAGCCTCGACGCCCCCAACATCACTTTCGAGGAGCTCTCCCCCACCTACGTCACCAGCCGCAAGAAGGTCAGCCAGTTCGGCGCCTGGAACGGCGCGCTGACCGCGGTCAACGGCGACTTCTTCGACATCGGCCAGACCGACGCCCCGCTGGGCGTGACGGTCAACCGGACCGAGGGCCTGCTCGGCGGGTCCCGCGACGGCTGGATCCCCGGCGTGAACTCGACCCTGTGGTTCGACAGCACCGGCCCGCACGTGAGCCCGCTCAGCGTGCAGTACACGATCCGCCAGCGGAAGCACTGGACCGTCAGCGGCATCAACCACCCGCGCGTCCCGGCCGGCCAGATCGGCGTGTTCACCTCCGAGTGGCACCGCACCGAGGGCTACAAGGTCACCATGGGCAAGAAGCGCGCCCGGGAGGTGATCCTGCGCAGGAACCGGGTCATCTCCAACCGGCCCAAGCTCTCCAGCGGCAAGAAGATCGGCAAGAAGGATCGCGTGCTCATCGGCACGGGCAGCGCGGCGGGCAAGCTCAAGAACCTCCGCAAGGGCAAGAAGATCACGCTCTCGCGGCGCATCGAGGGGGGCACCCCGACCGTCGCGATCAGTGGCGACCGGCCCCTGCTCGCCAACGGCCTGCGGACCGTCGTCAACAACACCATCGCCCACCCGCGTACGGCGGTCGGCATCGACGCCGACGGTCGCAAGCTGCTCATCCTCGTCGTCGACGGCCGCTCGTCGGTGAGCCGCGGCTACACGATGGTCGAGCTCGCCGACATGATGACCGCCCTCGGCGCGGAGAACGCGATCAACCTCGACGGCGGCGGCTCCTCGGCGATGTACACCCGCAACGGGACCGGCCTGATGGGCATCGTCAACGAGCCGTCCGACGGCAACGAGCGGCTGGTCGCCAACGCGTTCGGCCTCGTCTACCACGGCGAGCTGCCGCCGGTCGTGCCGATCCTGCCGACGCCGACCCCCACTCCCACCCCGACGGTGCCGCCGACCCCGACCCCGACGGTGCCGCCGACCACCGCGGCGGCTCCCTGACCTGCGGGCTCAGGCGTCGGGCACGGCGAAGACCACCACGTAGGTGATCGGCGCCAGGCACTGCTTGGTGGTCTTCGGGACCTGCGCGACCACCTGGAAGCCCGCCTCACCGGCGTCGATGGCGACCGACTCCGGCCCCTCGCAGCCGATGGCCACCGTGGCGGCGTACGGCGTCGAGCCCGGGGCCTGCTCGGCCAGGTCGGCCGCCGTCTGGGCGACGACGTCACCGAACCCGCGCTCGAACTGCGAGCCGAAGTCGGCGGCAGCCTGGTCGGTGTCGAGGGCGAAGGCCATCTCCGAGACGGACCCGCCGCCCTCGGTGCTGCTCACCACGACCGCCTCCGTCACGCCCGCCGAGCCGGTCGCGGGGATCGACTCCCCGGACGCCGAGCCGCCGTCCGGCTCGGGCGACTCGCTCGGCGTCGGGGTCGTGCTGGGCGTCGGGCTGGACTCGCTCGACGTGTCCGTCGAGGCGGCGGGGTCCGACGCCGTGCCTCCCCCGTCGTCGTCGCCGCACGAGGTCAACGTCGCGGCCAGCGCGAGACCGGTGACGAGCGCGGCGAGGGACCGCGTGCGGAGGTGGGGGCGGCGCGGGGACGTCGTCAGCGAGGGAGTCATGGTGGTTGGACGATAGCCAACGCCGGACGGCTCCCCGGTGAGGCGCGGTGGGACGCAGGTGGCCGACGTCGTGGTGGCACTGGCAGGCTGGCGCCATGACCCAGCAGGAGCGTGTGCCGGAGCAGGCGCAGGAGCCGGTGCGGGAGGCGGTGCGCGCGTACGCCGCTCGCCAGCCGCAGCTGACCGCGGCCACCGCCGGCTACGTCACCCTCATCCGGACGCTGCTCGACGACGCCGGCATCGACTACCTCAGCGTCACCGGACGCACCAAGAGCGTCGCGTCGTTCTCGGCCAAGGCCAACCGCACCGAGGGCGACCGTCTGCTCTACCCCGACCCGCTGGAGCAGATCACCGACCAGATCGGCGTCCGGGTGATCACCTACGTCCACAGCGACGTCGCGGCGGTCGCCGAGCTGCTCGCCGAGGAGCTCACCCTCCTCGACGATCGCGACCTCGGCGAGGAGACCGCCCGGTCGGGACGCTTCGGATACGCCAGCCGGCACCTCCTGGTGCGGGTCCACGACGACGGCCAGCACGACGACCTCGTCGGCCACCGCGCGAGCGTCCAGGTGCGCACGGTCCTGCAGCACGCGTGGGCGGAGTTCGAGCACGACATCCGCTACAAGGGCAACGTCCCCGATGACGCCGCCGCCGACCTCGACCGCCGCTTCACCCTGGCCGCGGGGCTGATCGAGCTCGCCGACCGCGAGTTCGCGACCATCCGTGAGCGGATCCAGGCCGCCGCGCCCGGCAGCCAGACCGAGGCGGAGGCCGACCACATCGTCGGCCAGGAGCTCGCCACCTTCCTCGCCGGCCACTACAGCGACGCCGGCTGGTCCCACACCGACCACTACGACTGGATCGCCGACCTGCTCACCCAGCTCGGCATCGACACCATCGACGACCTCGACGACCTGCTCACCTCCGTGGACGCCGACGCGGTGATCCGGCGGATGGGCTACCGCTACCCCGCCGGCGCCGTACGTCGCCTCGACGACGCGCTGCTCGCGATCTTCGGCGAGCAGTACGTCGGCCTCGAGGGCAACAGCCACCGCGTCCCCAAGCTGCGGGCCCGGCTGGAGAGGCTCACCACCCCCGAAGCCTGAGAGCACCCTCAGGTCCGCCCCCTAGGGTTTCCCCATGAGCCGCCCATCCTGGACGACTGTCACCCCGATCCTGGCCGGCGCGGCCCTGGTGCCTGCCTGGTTCGCGCACCCCGAGGGCGCGATCCCGCTGACCCTCCTCGCGGTCCTGCTGGTCGCGGCCGTCCTCGCCGCCGTCCACCACGCCGAGGTCGTCGCGCACCGGGTCGGCGAGCCCTACGGCTCGCTGGTGCTCGCGGTCGCCGTGACCATCATCGAGGTCGGACTCATCGTCACGCTCATGGTGACCACCGACAAGGACACCGCCGGCCTGGCGCGGGACACCGTCTTCGCCGCGGCGATGATCACCGTCAACGGCATCGTCGGGATCTCGCTGCTGGTCGGGGCGCTCAAGCACCACCTCGCGGTCTTCAACCCCGAGGGCACCGGCTCGGCCCTCGCCACGGTGATCACCCTGGCCGTGGTGTGCCTGGTCCTGCCCTCGGTCACCACCTCCCAGCCGGGCCCGGAGTTCACCGGCGCCCAGCTGACGTTCGCGGCCGTCGCGTCCCTGGCGCTCTACGGCATGTTCGTGTTCACCCAGACGATCCGGCACCGCGACTTCTTCCTGCCCGTGACGTCCGCCCAGCACTCCCCCCTCATCGCCGACTCCCCCGGCTCCGGTACGCCGACCGGTGGCGGCTACGAGCACGAGCCGGTCGACCTCGACGAGGACGGCCATGCCGACCCCCCGACCGACCGGGCGGCGCTCGTGAGCCTCGGCCTCCTCGTCCTGTCGCTCGTCGCCGTGGTCGGCCTCGCCAAGATCGAGTCGCCCGCCATCGAGTCGGGGGTGGCCGCGCTGGGCTTCCCCAACGCCGTGGTGGGGGTCGTGATCGCGCTGCTGGTCCTGGCGCCGGAGACGATCGCCGCCGTGCGCGCTGCCGCCCGCAACCGGGTGCAGGTGAGCCTCAACCTCGCCCTGGGCTCGGCGATGGCCTCGATCGGCCTCACCATCCCCGCCATCGCCGTCGCCTCGATCTGGCTCGACGGGCCGCTCGAGCTCGGGCTCAACGAGCTGCAGACCGTGCTGCTGGCCCTCACCGCCGCGGTCGCGACCCTCACCGTCGTGCCGGGTCGGGCCAAGCCGCTGCAAGGGGGCGTCCACCTCGTGCTGCTGGCCGCCTTCCTCTTCCTCACGATCGCGCCGTAGGAGCACCCGACACACAGCACGGCCCGGCAGGAGACCTGCCGGGCCGCGTGAGGGAGTGGATCAGCCGAAGTACTTCGCGTAGATCTCGTCGTAGGTGCCGTCCTCGCGGAGGTCGGCGAGCACGCCGTTGATCTCGCGCAGGAGCGGGATGTTGCCGTCCTTCTTCACCGCCATGCCGTACTGCTCACCGGTGTCGAACTCCCGGGCGAGCTTGAGGCGCGGGGTGCTGGAGACGAACTCGCCCGACACCGTGTTGTCGAGCATCGCCGCATCGAGGTCCCCGGAGTCGAGGGCCTGCTGGAGGCCGGCCGCGTCGGGGAAGGTGACGACCTGGGTGGAGTCCGGGGCGAAGTCGCTCAGGTAGGTCTCACCGGTCGTGTCCTTCTGCACCCCGACCCGCTTGCCGGCGAGCTCCTCGAGGGTGTCCAGACCCGACCCGCGGGGCGTGATGAGCGCCTGCTTGGCGTCGAAGTAGGGGCTGGAGAAGTCGAGCACACGCGCCCGCTCACCGGTGATGGTCATCGCCGAGATCGCCACGTCGCAGACGTCGGCGTTGAGCGACTCCCCCGAAGTGATGTCGTCGAAGGACGAGTCGATCACGTCGAGGTCGACCTCGAGCGCGTCGGCGACCTTGCGGACCAGGTCGATGTCGAAGCCGGTGGGCTTGCCCTTCTCCTCGTACTCGAAGGGCGCGTAGGGCGTGTCGGTGCACACCGTGAGCGCCCCGTCGAAGACGAGGTCGACGTCGCTGAGGGCGTCACCCGACTCGCCGTTGGCGGAGCCGCCACAGGCGCTCAGCGAGGCCATCAGGGCCACGGAGGACAGGGCAGCCACGGCGGTGCGGGCAGGGCTGAGCCGGCGGATCGAGCGGGTCATGGGTCAGTTCGCATTCACGGTGAGCGACTCGCGAAGTCGCATGAGGGCGTATTCGGTGATCTTGACGAGGGCACCCTTGGCCTGCTCGCGGTCGCGGGCGTCCAGGCTGATGATCGGCACGTCGGCGGGCAGGGCCAGCGCGGCGGCGATCTCCTCGGCGGGGTAGCGCGGCACTCCGTCGAACTCGTTGACCGCGACGATGAAGGGGATCCCCTTGGACTCGAAGTAGTCCAGCGGCGAGAACGACTCGTCGAGGCGGGCCACATCGACCAGCACGATGGCGCCGATGGCACCGCGGCACAGGTCGTCCCACATGAACCAGAAGCGGCGCTGGCCGGGCGTGCCGAAGAGGTAGAGGACCAGGTCCTCGGCCAGGGTGAGGCGGCCGAAGTCCATGGCGACCGTGGTGGTGGCCTTGGTCGGCACGGCGGCGAGATCGTCGACGCCCTCGGACTCGTTGGTGACGAGCGCCTCGGTGCGCAGCGGGTCGATCTCCGAGACGGCGCCGACGAGCGTCGACTTGCCGACGCCGAAGCCGCCGGCGATGACGATCTTCGTCGACGCAGCCGCGCGCTGGGCCTTAGTAGTTTCGAAGTCCACGGAGGGTCCTTTCGATGAGCTCGAGACGCTCATCTGTCGACGTCTTCTCGGTGATGGTTGCCTGGATACGGACGAGACCCTGCTCGATCAGGTCACCCAGCAGCACCCGGGTCACGCCGATCGGCATCTTGGTCAGTGCCGAGACCTCGGCAACGGAACGTCTGTCACAGACCTCGAGAACCTGTGCAGCAGAGGGGGTGAGGACGGGCGCCTCCGCACCAGCCTGGAGGCGCAGGGTGGCCTCCATGGCCAGATCGACAGTGGCTGCCGTCCGACCAGCTGTGATGGTGTACGACCGGATGAGGCGAGGACGGTACTCCTCTTCCTCCGGCTCGATGGGCGGCGTCACGGCGCTGGACCGACTCAGCCGCCCGTACCGACGCGGGCCTGGGCCTCGACGGTACGTCCCACGCGGTCGACCAGCAGCGCCATCTCGTAACCCACCTGGCCGATGTCGGCCTCCTCGGTGGTGAGCACGGTGAGGTTCGACCCGTCACCGACGCTCATCAGCATGAGGAAGCCCATCTCCATCTCGACGATGGTCTGCATCACCGAGCCGCCCTCGAAGAGGCGGGCGGCGCCCACCGCGAGGCTGGCCAGGCCGGACGAGACGGCCGCCACCTGCTCGGCGCGCTCGCCCGGGATGCTGGTGCTCGACGCCATGAGGAGGCCGTCGGCGGAGACGAGGATGGCGTGGGCCGCGTCGGGGACCTCCTCGACGAAGCGCGACATCACCCAGTCGAGATCACGGTCGTCGCCAGCAGGGACGCTGGGGGCGGCTGCGGAGGATTCGTACGTCATGCGGGGCCTGCTTCCGTGTGCTGTGAGGAACTTTGGGCTGCTCGTCGGCCGCGGGAGACTCCCGCGGTGTGTGCCTGGAGCCGACGACGGATGGCCTCGGGGTCACGCGTCTTGGCTGCCGTGGGCGGGGTAACGCTACCGGGCACGAGGCGCTCGCCGGGGGCGCGTCGCGGGAGTCCGGTGGGGGTGGACTGGACGACCGGGGCCTCCTCGGCCACGTGCTCGGCGATCTCCCAGCCGCGGTCCACCTCGGTCTGGTGCCACTCGCCCTCGCCGGCGCTCGCGAGCCACCCGGAGCGCATGGACTTGAAGATCGGCGAGTCTCCGCCGGCACGCGCCGGCTCGGCACCGCGGGAGGGGAGGCCGTCGAGGCCCGACAGCCCGGCGGCCGGCGCCTGGGGCACGGTCTCGGGAGCGGTCCCGGCGACGGGCTCCTCGACGAAGGGGTCACGGACCAGGAACGGGTCGGCGGCGGGCTCGGCGGCCGGGGCGGCCGCGACGGGCTCCTCGACCGGGAGCGTCGTGGCTGCGGGCGTGGCGACCGGCGACTCCGGCGTACGGGCGGGCGTGCCCAGGCCCAGCGGGTCGTCGACGTCGACCTCGACGTCCTCCGGGCGGTGCGCCACGGGCGCCTCCCGCTCGGGCGTGGTCTCAGACGTGGTCTCGGAGGTGGTCTCGGAGCTGGTCTCGGGGGTGGGCTCCGCGACCGGCTCGGCGACCGGCTCGGCGACCTCGTCGGCAACCGGCTCGGCCACCTCGTCGGTGACCGCGGCCTGGTCCCGGACCGGCTCCTCGGCGTGCGCCTGGCCGTCGGGAGAGCTCGGCAGCGGGTCGCCGAGGGGGGCGGTGAGGGGGTCGCTCAACGGGTCGTGGGCGCGGGGCGCGACCTCGGCGGCGCGCGCCTCCTCGGCCTGGGCACGCTGGCGCGAGGCCAGGGCCGTGATGGGGACGACCGGGGCGACCTTCTCGGCGACGGTCGGCTCGGCCGGGGCGGCGGGGGCCTCGGCCACGTCGGGCGTCGTCGCGGCGGCCGGTGCCTCCGGGGCTGCGGCGGCGGCGGCGGCCGGCTGGCCGGGCTCAGCAGGCGCGGCCGGGGTCTCCGACCGCTTGCCGACGAGCGGTCG
>CAZDAO010000116.1:0-8984 GCA_964503015.1 uncultured Nocardioides sp.
TCGCACCACACTGGCGGGCATGGACGCCGTCGCAGCCCTGACCCGCCTGGGCGGGATCGGGTCGACAGCCGACGTCCTGAGGCTGACCACCCGCAAGCGCCTGCGGCGAGCGGTGGCAGCCCGGCAGGTCCAGCGGGTCTCCCGCGGTCGCTATGCGCTGCCCGCGGCCGACGAGGCTCGTGCCGTGGCTGTCCAGGTGGGTGGCCACCTGCGCCTGCTGTCGGCTGCCGCGCACTGGGGATGGGAGACCCAGTGGCCCGCGCGCTTCCCGCAGGTCGTCGCTTCGCACCGGCCCGACGCGCCGGTCGATGGCGAGCTGGTCTGCGCGACCTTGCCACGCTCGGAGCTCGAGGGCTGGGCGACCTCCCGCCTGCGCACCGTCCTCGACTGCGCAGCCGAGCTGCCCTTCAGCGAGGCGCTCGCGGTCGCCGACTCCGCACTGCGCCACGGCGACCTCACCCACGACGACTTGCGCGGAGCGCTCCGCCCGGACACTCCCCCGCATGTCCGCCGAGTGCTCGAGCACGCGACGCCGCTCGCCGACAACCCGTTCGAGTCCGTGCTCCGCGCGATCCTCGTGGCGGCAGGCATCGACGTCGTCCCGCAGTGGGCGACCACCCTGGGTGGGGTCACCTATCACCCCGACCTGGCCGAGCCCTTCCGCGGGCTCGCCATCGAGGCGAACTCGTGGGCCTTCCACGCGGGCAAGGCCGAGCACGACGCCGACTGCGTGCGCTACAACGCCCTGGTCGTCGGCGGCTGGATCGTGCTGCGCTTCACCTGGGAGCAGGTGATGTTCAGCCCCGAGGTGGTCGTCCGGACGGTGCGCGCTGCGATGGCGCTGCCGGTGGCGGCCTGACCGGGGCCGCTCGAGGCGGCGCGGACGCGCGGGACGCGGCGTGTCGCGACCGACGTACGGCGTGTCGCTGCCGGAGGCTCCGCGGAGCGGCCCTCAGGCCAGGCCGAGCAGCTCCCGGCAGCCGGCGGGCGTCATCGGCGTACGCTGCGCGACCCGCCCGAGCTCGGCTGCCCGGGCGACGAGCTGGGCGTTGGACTCGACCGGCACGCCGCGGCTGATGGTGAGAACGTCCTCCATGCCGACGCGGAGGTGACCGCCCATGGAGAGCGAGGCCATCGCCACCGACAGGGTCGAGCGCCCGATGCCGGTCGCCGACCAGGAGGTGACCTCGGGCGGCAGCGCGGCCACGCCGGCGACGAGGGCGGGCGCGGTGCCGGGCATGCCGCCCGGGACGCCCATGACGAAGTCGACGTGGACCTTGCCGCCCGCGGGGGTGCCGTACTCCCGGATCAGCCGACCGAGGGCGTGCACCTGGCCGAGGTCGAAGAGCTCGAACTCCGGGGCGACGCCCCGCTCGAGGGCCAGCTGGTAGAGGTCCTTCACGAACGGCCACGGGTTGAGGAAGACGTCGTCGCCGAAGTTCGTGGTGCCCATGGTGAGCGAGCAGGAGTCCGGCTCCGCGTCGAGCACCTCGAGGCGCTTGTCGAGCGGGTCGTGGACCGAGCCGCCGGTGGAGAGCTGCACCACCAGCGACGACGACTCGCGCACGGCGGCCACCCACTCGCGCAGCAGCGGCTGCTCGAGCGTGGGGGCGTGCTCGCCGTCGCGGACGTGGATGTGGATCATCGCGGCACCGGCCTCCTCGCACTCGGCGGCGGTGCGCGCGATCTCCTCCGGGGCGGTGGGGAGCTGCGGGCAGTCGGCCTTGGCGGTCTCGGCCCCGGTGGGGGCGACCGTGATCAGCAACGGGTCGGACATGGCTCTTTCCAGGTGGTCGAGTAGCGAGCGCCCGCTCTCCGGGTGGTCGAGAAGCGAGCGCCGCGAGCGTATCGAGACCCACATCCAACCGCGCGCGCACCCGGACGGCACACGGCCCCGCCCTCATCGGGCGGGGCCGCGGCCGGGGGCCTTTCTCGATCGTTACCTCCGGACCTTCACGGCCTTGGTCGTGACCTTCACCGCCTTGAAGCCGCGCTGCTCGATCTTCACGACCGCCTTGATCCGCTTGCCCCGGTCAGCGAGACGGATCCTGTAGGTCTTGCCCTTCGCGCCCTTGATCTTCTTGCCGTTGGCCACCCAGGTGATCTTCACCGCGGCCTTGCCGGGCGTGGTGACCTTGGGCAGCCTGACCCGCAGCTTCGCTCCGACCTGTCCCGTCCCGACCAACCGCGGTGCTCCGCTGAGGCCGATCACCGTCGAGCCGAGGTTCGGCGGCAGGACCGGCGGACCCACGACCGGGGGCTGGACGGGCTGCTGGGTCGCCGTGAAGCTGACGGGTCCCATCAGTCCGGACGCCGCCCCGGTGCCTGCCGAGTTCCTGGCCGCCACCCGGAACGAGTAGCCGATGGTCGGGTCGTTGTCGAGGTTGGTGACCTGGACCTGGGTGGCGTTCGGGCCGGCACTGCGCGTGCCCTGCACGGCGCCGTTGGCGTACACGGTGACCGTGTAGCCGCTGATCGCAGCACCACCGTCGTCGACGGGCGGCGTCCAGCCCACCAGGATCGAGCTGGCGCCGGAGACCGACGCCGACCCGGCGAACGGCGCCGAGGGCACGGACGGCCCCGGGTCGCTCGGCCCGGTGATCGGGTTGGTCGGCAGGGACGTGGCGTTCTCGTCCGTGCCGTGGTCGTCGGTGTAGCTGGCGACCACCCGCAGCCGTTTGCCCGAGTGCGCGGGCAGCGGGACGAACCCGGTGATGTTGAAGGGGTTCGTCGCGACCTCGGTCCAGTTGTTCACGCCGGGGTCGGCGACCTGCCAGATCCACTGGAGGGTCTCACCCGCCTCGCTGAGACCGTCCTCGTCCTGGAGGCCCGAGACCCGCACGACCTGACCGACCGCCGGGTCCATCGTGCTCAGCACCGGCGGGACCGGCTCGTCCTGGACGTTGGCCACCATCTCGGTCGTCGACGGGGACTTGATGCTGCGCAGCACGCCTCCGTCGTCCATGAAGGTGACCTCGACCCGCAGCAGGTTGTCGACCTCGACGTCACCCGGGGTGAACGTCACGCTGCACTGGATGTCGCCATCGGCGTCGGGCGCGCAGTCCTGCGGGTCCTGGACGGCTCCGGCGAGCCACTCCTCACCACTGTTGACGTCCTCCTCCTCGGCCATCAGCCAGCGGAACTGGATGTTGGTCGGGTCGTTGACCTCGATCTCCCCGTCGAACACCACGTGCGCGGTGATCGGCTGGTCCTCGGTCGCGGGTGCGTCGTAGTCGAGCCAGGCGGTGCCGAAGTCGCCACAGGACTCCATCGGCGCCGGGCCGAGGACGAAGCAGCCGTCGTCGAAGTGCAGGAGCTCGATGTTGCGGATGACGTCCGCGCCCTCGGACTCCTCGGCCTCGGTGTCCTCGCTGACGTACTGCACCTTCCAGTAGCCGTCGCCGAGGTCCGTGATGTCGTACGCCGTGCTCGGCGCGCCGTAGACCGCGACGTCGTTGTCGCCGGCGTTGGACGTCTCCACGATCTCGCGGTGGAACTGGACGTCCCCCGGGTTGATCGTGCCGTTGAACATGCCGATCTGGAGCGCCGTGGCCGACGGGCTGTCGTAGCGGGTGCCGTTGACCGTGACGTAGACGTCCAGGTAGGCGTCGCCGTCGAGGAAGTCGTCGCCGACGCGCCCCTGCATCATGTCGCTGCCGCCACCACCGAGGAGCAGGTTGCTGACGCCATCGGTGTCGAAGCCGATGGGCTGTTTCATGAAGCGCTCCAGGTAGTCCTCGGCGTGCCCGGGGTCGAGCATCGACCGGAGCCCGGCGATCTTGTCCACCGACGCGTCGGTCATCTTGTGGGCGTCGAGGTCGGGCACGTCGTCCATCTCCTTGCCCATGCCTCGCAGGACGTCGTGGCCGTCGCCGCCCGAGATGCCCTCGACCAGGTCGAAGCGGTCGCGGATCGCCTGGTTGTCGGGCCGCTGGAGGGTGGTGAACCGCAGGTCGACGTCGACGCCGCTGGTGTCGCCGCGGTAGGTGACCCAGTCGTAGCCGTGCATGCCCTCCATGCGGTCGGTGCCCTGCGGACGGCCGATGAGGATGTCGTGGCCGCCTTCGCCCTCCAGGTCGTCGTTGCCGGCTCCGCCGTCGACGATGTCGTCGCCACCGTGCGGGTTGTTCTGGAACTGGTTGGCGTTGTCGCCCTGCATCAGGTCGGCATGGGTGCCGCCCTCGATCCAGTCGTCGTGCTCGCCGGCGAAGACGGTGTCCCGTCCGGTGCCGCCGATCACCACGTCGCGACCGGTGCCGGAGAAGACCGTCTTGAAGTCGTTGCCGGCGACCACGTAGTCGTGGCCGTGGCCCCCCAGCAGCAGGTCGTCACCGGAACCACCCTTGAGCGCGTCGTTGCCGAGACCGCCCTTGATGTTGTCGTCACCGAACGTGTCGGTGAGGATGTCGTTGCCCGGCCCGCCGACATGGCTGTCGTTGCCGGAGCCACCCTCGATCCAGTCGTTGCCGCCGTAGCCCCACAGCGCGTCATCACCCTGGCCGGCCCGTATCCTGTCGTCCGCCGTCCGCATGCCATGGATCTCGATGTGCTCGTCGCCGTCCCAGCGGAAGGTGCCGTCGGGCATCTGCACCAGTCCGGCCGGCCACGGGGTCGGCAGGTTCTCCAGGTCGATGTAGGGGTCCTGGACGGCGAAGATGTCCGCCGGGAGCAGTGTCGCGTCGGTGTTGCGCTGGATCAGGCCGGCGAACGAGTTGGCCTCGAGCGCAGCGAACAGCTGGTTCCCCTGGTTGCGGAACAGGTAGTAGAAGCGGTCGCCGAACTGCAGGTCCTCGATCTGCTTCTCGAAGACGTAGTTGAACGTCGAGCCGAGCATGCCGCCGAACGGCTCGAGTGCCTCGGCGAGGCCGCCGATCCAGAAGTCGACCTCCTCGAGTCCGGTCGTGGTCTCACCACCGACGTCGGCCCAGTCACCGGTGCCGTTCATGAAGGCCTCGCTGTCAGCCGGCGCGACGCCCGGGTGGGCTCCCCAGTTGACGATGAGGTCGGCCGCGGCGCGCCTGCCCGCCACCGTCGTCTCGGCCTGGATGGTGGGGTGCTTGCCGTAGGCGGCGACGAAGTTGACCAGCGAGGCGTTGGGGTTGAGCGACTCACGACCGAAGTTGTCGCCGTTCTTCATGCCCAGGCCGAAGTCGACCCAGTTCTGGTAGGGCTTCAGCATCGGGTCGCCGCTCTCCTCGAAGAAGACCCGCCGGGCTGTCTGCAGCGGTGGCACGCCCGCGTCGCGCGCCCGCACCATGTTGATGGTGGCGAGATCGAGCGGGAGCCCGAGGAGGTTGTTGCGGAGCGTGTCGATCACGTGCTCGTCGATCTGCCCGCCGACCTGGTTGGTGGTGCCGTTGATGACTGCACCTGCTGCCTGGTCCGGCGTGAGCGTGCCGTCGTTGTCGAAGGTCCTCGGGTCGAGGAAGCCGTCGAGCAGCGAGACGGACTCCACCCCCGCCACGCCCGGGAGGTTGCGGTCGATCTCCTCGGTCAGCATCGAGTGGCCGAACCGGTAGACGACGTGCGCGTACTCCGCCACGATCGCGGGATTGATCGTCGCGTCGTAGCTGTTCTCGTTGAGCACGATCGCGTCGATCGCGGGCTGCACCTTGCGGGCGAACTCCTCGAAGACGAGGTGCTGGTACTGCATCTCGGTCGGGAACCTCGCGGCCTGGAAGAGGCGCTGTTCGTAGGTCCAGTCGTCGACCTCAGGTCCGTCGGGGATCGTCGGCTCACCGAGCAGCTCCTGGTAGGTGTTGGCCTTCCCCTGGAAGGCGAGCTTGAGCTGCTCGTTCTCCGGCTTGTCGAGGATGTCCTCGATGGCCTGTGCCATCCGGTTGTGCTCGGAGTGGAAGATGTGGTGGACGGCGGTCAGGCCGATGTTCTCGTTGCCACGGCCGTCGCCGGTGACGAAGTGCTCGTCGAGGGTGACGTTGTCGTAGCCGCTGAGGTCGTCGGTCTCCGGCGTCGCGCCGTGCGCGATGTCGTCGAGGAAGGCGTGGTTGGTCCGCGCCGCGCCCCGCGTCGACACCGGGTCGGCCGGGTCGCCCTCGACCTCGGTGCCGTCCTCCATCTGGAGCACGGGGAAGCCGCGGCCACCCGGGATGAAGTTGCCGTAGGGGTCGACGTCGACCTGCGGCACGTTGAGGACGTCGGGGAAGTCGGTGTTGTCCGCGGTCGGCTCCTCACCGGGCGCCAGGTCGGCGCCGAGCTGGATGCCGAGCACCTCGCGGGCCTGCCGCTTCACGTCGGCCCACGTCGCGAGGCCGCCGGTGCCACCGCCGGGCAGGGTGCCGTCGAGCAGTCGGCCGGTGTCCACGGGTACGTCCGGCGTGGCCGGGTCGTCGTCGTGGTCGCGCAGCTCGTACTCGCGCAGGAACACCTGGTGCGACGGGTGCGAGGTGTAGGTCTGGTTCTGGTCGATGAACGGCGTCGTCTGGTTGTTGTGGACGTCGTCCTCGGTGCCGACCTCTCCGTCGGGACCGGGGTAGCGGGTGGCCCGCGTCAGCATGAGGAAGTTGGTCTGGCTGCCCTCGACGTAGAGCGGGTCGTCGGGTCGCAGCGGGACCACCATGGTGCCGTTGCCGCCCTTGTTGACCAGGTCGAGGCCGTGGTCGAAGAACTGGCCGAAGAAGGTGAACCACGCGTTGAACGGCGCCGACAGGCCCTCGTCCGGCGCGGTGTTGGGGACGAAGACGTTGCCGTCGGCGTCGATCTCCGAGCCAGGGGTGTTGTCGGCGGCGTTCTGTGCCGCCGGGTTGTTGATCGTCTGGTCGACGATGAGGTTGCTGACGAGGCGGGGCTCGGAGTCGTAGACGAAGCCCTGGCTCTGCCGGTAGCAGGTCTGACCCGCAGGCAGCTGGTCGGGTGCACCTTCGCAGACAGCCGTCGAGCCGGGGACCTGCGGCGCTCCCGGCGGTGGCGCCTCACCCTTGCGCCACTGGACCGGCAGCTCGCGCGGGAACGGGTTGTCCGCGGCGCCGTACTGCGGGTGCAGGAGGTTGTTGAACGACCCGTCGACCGTCCGCAGTCCGAGCGGCAGCGCCGCGTCGGGCACGCACTTGCCCGTCGTGTCCGTAGGCCTCGAGCAGAGCAGCCGCCCACCCGCAGCGTGCGCCTCGGCGATCTGGATCTGCTTCAGGATGTGCTCGAGGTCCTCCTCGATCAGCATGAAGTCCGGGTTGGTGTCCTTGGCGAACGCTCCCGAGGTGGTCGCGCCCAGCCCCGACACACCCGTGACGGCCATCAGGACGGCCACCGATCCGATGCCCGCGCGGCGGAGCGTCCCGGCCCGCCCCAGCTGCCTCGTACGTCGACTCATGTGCGAGTCCCCCCTCACCTGTCCCACCATGGCGACGCATGGCGGCGGGCACCCTCGGTCCGCCCGACGAGTCATAGATCGCTGTCGTGACACGTCCGTGAAACGGCGACGGCGCGAGCTAGACCGGTACGCGTGACCCGCGCTCGCCGCATCCGCGATATACCCAAATCTGATGGCCCGAGGCCGCACGGACGACGTTGGCATCCGGACGGGGGCACGCTGGACCGGGACGAAAGCTGCGCGACGAGTCCAAGTGGGGACGCATGACGGCACAGATCAGGCTCCTGGGGCCGACGTCGGTGACGACGTCGGCGGGCGAGCACGTCCCTCCCAGCGCGTGGCGCACGAGCAAGACCTTCGACCTGATGCGCGTCCTCGCCCTGGCGAGCCACCCGGTCCCCGTGCCCACGTTGCTCGACGCCTTCTGGCCGTCGTCCGACCTCGCCCACGCCGGCACCAGCCTCCGGACCGCCACGAGTCAGATCCGCCGGGTGCTCGGCCCGGACAGTGTCGTCCGGGCGGGCAACAACCTGGCCCTGGACGCCCACGTCGACGTCGCCGACTTCCGCGCACTGGCCAGTCGGGCCGACGCGGCGCGTGCTGCGGGCCGCGGCGAGGAGGTGGTCGCGCTGGTGGAGGAGGCGGAGGCGCTCTACGCCGGCGACCTCGACGTCACCGGCACCGAGTGCCCGCGGCTGCACGAGACGCAGCGCGAGCTCGTGGCGATGCGCCTGCACCTGCTCCTGGCGGCCGCGGAGGCCGCGGGCAGGCACGCCGACTGGCACCGTTCGCTCGACTTCGCCACGCGTGCCAGCGCCGTCGAGCGTTCGGACCGGGCGACCCGGGCCGCCATGCGGGCCTGGTTCGGGCTGGGCGAGGCGGGCAAGCCCGTTGAGGAGTTCGAGCTGCTGCGCGCCCACCTCATCGAGGAGTACGGCGTCGACCCGGCCCCCGAGACCCGCGCGCTCTACCTCGAGCTGATCAACTCCGCCTGGGAGGAGTGGCCGCCGCGGGAGACCGTCGTCGGACGCCAGGCCGAGGTCAGGGCGGCCGTGCACGCCGCGCTGGCCTGGATGGTGGAGGACGAGGTCTCGAGCGGCGTCGTCTGGGTCGTGGGCCGGAAGGGGTCTGGACGCGAGTCGGTCGCCCACGAAGCCGCCCGGACCATCGGCCCGCTCGCCGACGAGTCGTGCGGCCCGCGGAGGGGCACGAGCACCGAGGTGCTGCCCGACCAGGGCGCCGTGAGCCAGACCGCCGCCGAGATGCTGAGGCGTCGCGCCCACGCGACGGGACGGATCCTCTTCGCGCCGGCCACGGCGGTCGCGCCTGACGCCCGGGGCTGCCGGGAAGCGGTCGTGGAGGTGGCTGCGCTGGACCCCGCCGACTTCCGCCGGCTGATGACGCTCGTGCTCCAGGGCCGACCGGCCACCCGGTTGGTCGACGAGCTCTACGCCGAGTCGCACGGGCTGCCCGGACTCGCCTGCCGGGCGGCCCGACGCCGCATGGCCGAGGGCGAGCTCACGTGGGGCCCTGGCGGCGTGGTCGAGCGCGCACCGGACTCCCCACGCCGCTCGAAGCTGATCACCGCCCTCGCCTCCTGGCCGGTCGCCGTGCTCGGCATGTTCGGCGGCGAAGGCATCCTGGAGCCCACCGTGCGGGT
>CAZDAO010000116.1:8994-9443 GCA_964503015.1 uncultured Nocardioides sp.
ACCGCCGCGAGTCGGTGCGGGTGGCGGCGATCGTGGAGGAGCGGACCAGGCAGGCCGCCACCGTCGCGCGCGTCCTGCCGCTCCGCCCCACCGCGGCCACCCTCCCCGCGTGGCTCGCCGTCGCGTGACCCGCACAGGTGGATCGCAGATCCACAGGTGGTCGAGTAGCGAGCCCAGCGCGCGTATCGAGACCATGTCCCCATGCGTGCGGTCATCCAGCGGGTCCTCTCCGCCAGCGTCCGGGTCGACGGCGAGGTGGTCGGCGAGCTCGACCGCCCCGGCCTCCTGGTCTACCTCGGCGTCACGCACGACGACGGGCCGGGCGCGGTCGCGTGGATGGCGCGCAAGGTCTGGGACCTGCGTCTCCTGCGCGAGGAGCAGAGCGCCAGCGACATTGGCGCGCCCGTGCTGGTGGTCAGCCAGTTCACGCTGTACGGCGACGCGCGCAA
>CAZDAO010000117.1:0-9442 GCA_964503015.1 uncultured Nocardioides sp.
GGGCTGACCCTGGGCCGGGCGAGCCAGTCGTTGAGCTGGTCGCGCAGTGCTCGGACGGCGCGGTAGTCGAGGACGACCGTGGTGGCGATCGGACCCGTGTGGTGCTGGCCGTCGCGGGCGAACTCCAGCGAGTCGTCGGCGTATAGGCCGAGCCGGAGCCATGGGCCGACGTCCCAGCCGTCGTGGGCGTACGAGCATCCGGTGCAGCGGTAGCCGGGTGCGTCCTGGTCGTGGCCGCACACGCACCACGGGGCGATGTGGGCCAGGCTGATGTGGGCGGGCAGCTCGTGGCTGCCGCTGGCGTCGGGGTGATGGTTGCTGAACCCGGCCGCATAGGTCCGGACGTCTCCGCCAGGTGCGTCGGGGTCGTCGTACGGGTCGTGGCCGATGGGCGGCCAGCTGCACCAGATGCTCACGGCATGGCTCCTCTCAGCGCCGCTCTGATCGCGGCGGCTGGTGCGGTGGGGTCGACGGGCTCGCGGGGGCGGGGTGGGCTGGTGTGCTCGTCGTCAGCGGCACGGGCATCGACCTGGCAGCCGCCGCAGTTGTCGGCGTACTGGCCGAGGTGGTGGGGGCATTCCTCGTCGCGCTTGGGTGGCCGGCGGTTGTACCGGTCGGGGCTCTCGATGGCTGCGGCGCGCCACCAGGGGCCTTGTTCCAGGACGCGGGCGGGCTTGGCGGTGTTGGTCTCGCAGGCGACCCAGGCCAGGGCTACGGCGACGTCTCGGCGGGCGCGGTTGGCGAGCTCGGGTCGTCGCATGAGGGTCATCAGCGACTTGGTGGGCCAGTCGGGTCGAAGGACGTTGATGGCGGCGGCGATGCGCTCGATCTCGTAGTCGTTCATCGGCTGGTCCAAATCCAAGAACGCCGGTAGGAGACTTGACTTGGATTTGGGACGGAACCACAACGACCACGAGCAGAGATAAGAACAATCTGGTTCTGGTCTGGTTCTGGGCACCTGTGACTAACGGCGTTGGTCACAGCGTCTGTCACGGCGTGACTGACAGCGTTACTCCCCTTGTGACTCACGGCGTTTCCTCTCTTGCTCGTCACGCCACTCCTGCTGCCGCTTGGCGTCGGCCGCGCGCTTCTTCTCCCACCAGGCGGCCGACTTGTTCCACTGGAGGAAGTCGTGCACGACGTACTCGCCGGCTTCGCCCTTGATGCACGTCTTTGTTCCGCAGCCCTCTCCGCCTCGATGCCAGATCCGTGCGTCGAGCAGCTCGCGTAGCACGGCGGGCTTGTAGGCACGGGAGAGGCGAGGGACGCGGTACTCGGGGATGGCGCCGTCGGTGAGGTTCTTGGCGGCGAAGTGACGACCAGCGTCGTGCAGTCGATAGGCCGCGTCCGAGAGGGCATCGATCTTCGGATGGTCGGGGAATCCGTCGTCGCTGTTGAGGTAGGCCATCAGTCGCCCACCGTCGTCACGCCCCGCAGGTACTCCTTGTTCAGCCACCCGTACGGCGCCGGGATCCCACCCGGCAGCCCGTGCTCTGGTCGCACCTCGAACGCCTCGTAGTGCCGCCCGCAGGTCGGGCAGTCCCATGTCTGGCCGAGGCTGTCGGGGTAGTGGTCGGGCTCGCAAGTGTGGGCCATCAGCCCTCCTCCTCCATGCTGGTGATCTCGACCCACATCGCCGACGGCATGCCGGGGCGTGCGGGGTGGATGTGCTGGCTCATGACCCGGACTCACGATCGGCCCAGCGACCACCCGCGGCAATAAGGCAGTCGCGGCACCGCTTGTAGGTCTTCTTGGTGGTCGGGCCGCCGCAGTCCTGGCAGGTGCCCTTGGCGGCGCTCTTGCGCTGGTCGCGCCAGTAACCGCGCTTGCACTCGTCTGAGCAGTAGGAGTTGCCGCTCCGGTTGAGGTGCCTCGGCTTCGCGAACTGCTTGCCGCAGGCGGTGCAGATGGCGGCGATCTGTTTCGATGCGTAGTGGCATTCCGACGAGCAGAATCGCTGCTGACTCTTCGGACTATGCGAGGTGAAGGTTGCGCCACACTGATCGCAAGTCTTGGTCTTGGCTGCCTGCATCGCCTGGCGGCGACAGGCGTCCGAGCAGTACTTCTTGGCCGCATGTGATTTCGGGCGCGGGAACTCGACGCCGCAGCGCTGGCAGATCGCCTTTCGGTTGGGCATGATTCCCACCGTGTGAATGGCGACTTCAGTCCGGGCGTCGTCGACCGCCTCGATGAAGTGCTTCTTGGCGTGGACCTCGACAACTTGATGGTCATCTGCCCAGGCGATCTTGTTGAGGCTGTCGAGAATGAGCTTGACCATGTTGTCGACGTCTCGCCGGACGCCGGTAGCGCAGTAGAAGTCCACGTCCATCGCGAACATGTGGCGCTCGTCAGGGGGGCGGTTGCCGCATGCCGCCAGGTACACGGCCCCGACTCCGGCTTCGGCCCTCTTGGTGGCGTCTGGCGTGTAGGTCTGAGGTCGACCCCAGCGAGTCGTGAATCTGGGGCGGCTCTTGCTGGCTGGCTCGCCGGGGACGATGAACGTCGCCACGAGGCAGGCGATGGAGTGGGTCACGCGACAGACCTCCCCGGGTGCCAGGGGTTGCGGTCGGCGTCACGGCCGATCAGGCGGGCGAGGAGAGCCCGCTCGTGACGCTCGGCCAGCCAGTCCTTGAGGGTGGCCTCAGTGATCCCGAGACGTCCTGCGACCGCGGCCAGTCCCTCGCCGGCGGCGTCCATCCACTCGATGTCCTCCAGCCGCTCCAGGTTCGCGACGATCTTGGCGCATCGCACGGTGTGCCCGGCGAGCGCGCGGACCTCGGCGTTGGTCATGGGCGTGCAGCCGTGGGCGTGGACCAGCCCGAGGTCGGTGGACACAGCCTGGTCGGTCGGGGCGAGCGGCCCGGTGAACGGGCGGCGGCACGCGACGCACCTCAGTCCCGGCGGGATCAGGCGCCGTCCCTGGTCTGCTGGCCGGCTCACGATGTGGCTCCCAGGAGGTCGAGCTGTTCGGACGCAGCGACACCGCTTGGCTCGGGTGCCGCGAGCGGGGCAGTGGAGGCGAGGACGGCGCGGGCCTCGTCGAGCCACGTGAGGTCGTCGGGCATGTGTGCCCAGACCTCGGCGGCGAGGTCGATGCACTCGGCGAGCTGGGCCCGGTCGGACTCGCGGCCCTTGGGACTGAGGGGGATGCGGCCGTGGTAGTCGACGTGCTCGGAGTTCTCGCGAGTGACCGGCGTGCCGTCAGGGAAGCACCAGGTGGAGTCCTTCTCGCGGTAGCGCATGGGCTGGCCGGTGCGCTTGTCGAGGTTGGCGTGGGCACCGAGGGTGAGGCGCTGCACGTAGTAGGCGACGTGGTTGCGACGCAGCGCCTGGCTCTGGCAGTGCCCCCAGTGGAGGCCGTGACCACCGCCGTGATTGATGCCGAGCAGCCAGGCGCTGACCGCTTCGCGGCGGCACCAGCGACATGACGCCGGGGCGCTGGGCTCACGCCACCAGTCGTCGGTGCCGGCGCCCTTGGTGCCGCAGTGCTCGCAGCGGATCTTGGCCTTGTCGTCGTGCACCTGGCAGGGCTCATCGGTCTCGACGCGGCAGGCGTGGCAGATCACATCGCCTCCAGAGGGAGCGTGTCGTCGTCGAGGAGGCCGAAGAGCCCGGCGTCATCGCCAGCTCGACGTACGGCGGCCACGGGGTCGCGGCGGCGGTCGATGCGTTGGCGGATGAGGGGCAGGTAGTCGTCCTCTCGCTCGATCGCGATGCACCGCATGTCCTCGAGGAGGCACGCTTCGACGGTGGTGCCGGAGCCTGCGAACGGCTCCAGGACCGTGCCGCCGGGTGGGGTGACGAGCCGGACGAGCCACCGCATGAGGTCCAGCGGCTTGACGGTCGGGTGGGCGACGCCGTCGACGCGGGGTCGCTCGGAGCGGTCGGCCTTGGCGATGTAGAAGAACCGCGAGGCACCGCCGATGTCGCTGTACTCGGCACCGGTGGCGGTCATGCCCCAGCCGTCACCGGCTGCTGCTCCACGGGGTGCGCCGACGCGGGAGGTGGTCTCGCCGGACTGCTGGTCGAGTGCCGCGGCCTGGGACTCGTCGAGTACGACGTTGGCCGGCCAGCGACCACCGTCGTGGGCACTGTCCTCGCGACTGCCGCTCCACTCGCCGTACGCGTCGCCGTTGCGGTTGGAATCGAGGCCCACGACGGACGCGCACTTGTCGCGGTACGCCTGCTCACCACCTAGACGGCACGCGTCGATGTTCAGCGCCCCGGTGCCGTGCGCAAGAACGTTGGCCGCGACCGTGCCGGCGAGGGGCTTGCGGGCGACCACGATCGGCTCGAATGCGGGCTTGAGCGCGGTGCCCCAGCCCTGCCACGCTGCTGCTGCTGCTGTCGCGGCCTCTCGCACCTGCGGGGACCAACCGTCGGCGCCGAAGCCGCTTGCGTGGATCGCATCGGAGGGGGTTGCGCGGCGCTGCGCAGGCATCCGCTCGCGGACAGCGCCCTGCGCGCTGTCGATCGCCTTGGAGACATCGAGGCTCTTAGGAAACCCGGAGCCGTAGAGCCAGGCGATGGAGTCGCGGATCTCGAAGCCCGCATCCTCGATCCCGCCAGCGAGACGGTGCCAGGTGCGGGAACCACCGAAGGCGAGCAGGTGACCGCCGGGCTTGAGCACCCGCAGACACTCGGCAGCCCAGGCTTCGCACCATCCCTGGAAGCCGCCGGCGTGACCGTCGTAGTCGTCCCACCGCTGGCCCATGAAGCCACCGCCGCCGGTGCCGATGCGGGCGCGTCCGGCTGGTGAGTCGAGGTTGAGCGACGCCTCACCGGTGCCGCCCTTCTTGCTGCCGGTGAGGTTGTACGGCGGGTCGGTGACCACGGCGTCGACCGAGGCGTCCGGCAGCCCGGCGAGCACCTCCAGGGCGTCGCCGTGCCAGAGGGTCACCGAGGCGTCGGTGTAGTGGGGCTCGCTCACGGTGCCTCCCCGTCAGCGGCCGGGTCGGGCAGGTACTCGTGCTCGGCGGCGGCGTGGTCCCCGTCGTGACCGGCGGGGAGGCAGCAGACGAGCCGTACGCCGTGGGGCGGGATCTCGGGCCAGATCTGGACGGCGGCACAGGCGGGGCGGGCCATCAGCGCACCGGCCCGTCAGCGGCGTTGGCGATCTCCAGCAGGATGTCGGCGTGGCAGGGCTGGTCCGGTGTGGGCTCAGTCAAGGATCGGCCCTTCCGCGAGGAATCGCTCCAGGTCCCAGGCGTAGACGACGGTGCCGTGTCCGACTGTGCAGGCAGTCCCGCTGCCGTCGCACAGCGCGATGGTCTGGCCGTACATCCAGTCGCTGAACGCAGCGAAGCGGTCGCCGAGGATGGCCTCCAGTTGGGCGCGGGTGTAGCCGTAGGGGCAGTCAGGTGTGGGCAGGTCAGCCATCGGCCCGCTCCAGTCCCTTGCGCCGCGCCTCGATGTAGCGAGGGCCCCAGGTGTCGTCATCGAGCGCGGCGAGGATGTCTCGCTGCCCCACCTCGTAGCCGACCCGCCAGGGGTCGTAGATCGGCTGCGTGCGGACTCCGTGGTCGTAGCAGTAGGCGCAGGGGATCGTGCGGGCGATGTCGCGCAGGGTGCTCATGCGAGCCACACCCCGCGGTCGTCGGGGCGGATGCCGGCGACGCGGAGGGCGTCGAGCCAGGCCCCGCAGACGGCCATCACGTCAAGGATCTCGTCGGCCAGATCGCGGGGACTGGCGCCGGAGTCGTAGGTCAGTGCGTGGGCGACTTCGCCAACCTCCTCCATGAGAATGGTGGGCCAGCGTGGGTCGTCGTGCGCGATGGTCTCGATGCTCTGCGCGCCGTGCTTCTCGTCGGCCAACGCGCGTCGGCGGTTGATGAGTCGGGCCTGGTTGTGGTCGGTGCGCCAGCAGCGCACCGAGGTCTCGCCGTGGTCGATGCGTGTGCTCATCGGGTGTCTCCTGGGTACGTAGTGCTCGCATGGCTTGGCGTCCGGCTCTCCCTCGTCTCCGGGCCAGCGGTGCTCTCGGAGTACGGGGACCTCGCGGCCGGATGGGTAGATGGCGGACCACTCGGTGTAGATCTCGGGGGTGCCGTAGGTGCCGCCGATGTCTGTCTTGCTCGCGGTCGGCTGGACGCACTGGGCAGATCGGATGGCGTCGGCCACCTCGCACGAGACGCGGGTCCAGTCAGTCATGGGTGTCTCCTGTCAGGTGTGTGGTGAGCGCAGCCAGGGCGGCGCGGGCGTCCTTGCGGTAGGTGCCAGTCACGGAGGCCGGGTCCCAGCCGGCGCGGCGGATCATCGCGTCGGCGGCCACCTCCGCCACCCCTTCGCTGCCCAGCCAGCGGGCGACCTCGGCCAGGAGGATGGCCTCCAGGTGGGCGCGGTGGGCGTATGCGTGCGTGTCGTCGTCACGGACTACCGACTCGTCGCTCGCCCAGTCGCAGTACGGCGCATCGCACGTCCACCAGTAGCGGGTCGCGTCGGCGCCGATGTACGCGCAGGGGTTGGGCTCGTGCTCGGCCAGTAGGGGCGCGAAGGAGAGGTCAGTCATCGGATCAGCCCCCAACCGACGTACTCGGCCCTCATGCCGTCGTTGTCATTGGCGTAGCGCAAGGCGTCGATCTCGGTGCCGAAGACCGCGATCCCCGACCAGTCGGCGTAGTAGACAACCCAGCAGCCGTTCCCCTCGCGCTCACTCACTGCCGCCCACCTCCTCGGCGCGGAGGATCTCGGCGCGATGAAGGAGCCAGCGGCCCGCCTCCGCGAGGTTCCACGGCAACTCCGCGTCGAGCTGCATCCTCAGCTTGCTGTCGAAGACATCTGCCGCCTCGGTCAGCGCCTCCCGGCGCGCCTGGGCACGAACTTCCGCCAGCAGGTCGGTCAGCGGACTCGGATCGCCGTGGGCGTGAAGCCACTGCCCGGCGGTGACCAGGTCGCTGAGGAGGCCCCAGTCCGGTGGGGCCAGCATCTCGTCAGCCATCGTCGCCTCCCCTGCGGTGCGGGTTGGTGGGCGCTGGGCCGATCGCCATACCGGGCTGGGCGCGCACGACGCGCTTGTAGTACTGCTCGGCCGCTCGGCAGCCCTCGTCCCACGCCTGGGCCATGTCCCCGATCCCGGCCTCACGAAGAGCAGCAGCGAGGTGGGCGCGGTGAGCGTCGCCTCGGTCGGCGGTGGACCACCAGCCGCAGGTGCAGGCGTAGTCCCGCCAGACCGACGACTGCCCGTAGTGCCCACTGGCCTGGCGATGCTCGCGCAGCACCTCCTCGATGTCAGCCACGGTCGGCCACCCCCTCCCAGAGCGCAACGGTGACGGCGCCGATCGGCACGGCCGCCAGGAGCAGGACAAAGGCGGCGATGGACTGCTCGGAAGTCACGTCGCCGCCGAGCACGGCGACGTAGGCCAGAACCAGGGCGGGACCGACGAGCGCGACCGTGAGCAGCGTGGCGAGGACGGCGAACGCTCTCATCACCCCTCGCCTCCCTCGGTGTCGGGGCTGGGCGAGGAGAGAGCGGCGCGGATCATCTCGGCCAGCCAGAGGCGAGGATGGCCTCAGCGATGTGGTTTGCGCCGATGTACGAGATCGTGCCCTCATCGGCGCGAGAGGTGTTCCAGATGATCCGACCTAGCTTGTGAACGTCACCCATCGGTGCCTCCCTGGCGTCACCACAGACGGCGCAGAGACTCCGATCCAGATCGCCGTCACGGTCGCAGGTGTGCGCCGTCTCGGTCTGGTGCTCGGCGACCAGGGCGCGGAGGTCGGCGGGCGAGATCAGCATCAGGTCGCACCCATCGCCATCCTCATCGTGTGCGTCAAGACCGCATTGGCAATTCATCGTCTCTCGGTCGGCAGCCAGCGCCTCGATGGCGGCGACGGGGACCACGGGGCCGGTCACGAGTCGGCTCCCGGGTAGCAGATGTCACGCCACTCGACGGTGATGTCGCCGGGACCTCGCGCGGCCATCTGCTCGGCCGTCGCAGCAGCCAGCGCCAGCGTGGCGTGCACCTGGGCCTGTTCCCAGATGCCCATCGCCTGCTTGCCGAGGGCGTCACGCCTAGTCTCGTCGCCCTTCGCGGCACGGATCTCCGCGACGACGCCCGCGCCTTCCGCCATCAGCCGCTCGGCCTCGCGCCAGTGCTCGGGGCCGGTCACGACGCACCGCCCATCGCGGCGACCTGCTCGGGATTCTCATCCCGCCACTGAGCCCATGACTCGTCGGTGAGCATGTGCTGCACCCACTCCGCGACGTCGGGCGTCGGGTCGAACGGCGGCTCGGAACGGCAGCAGCGTTCGCACATCTGCACGACGTCATCGATCTCGTTGATGTACAAATGGTGCGAGCAGAAGAACAGGCCGCAGCCCTTCTCGCTGCCCGGCTCCTCACCACACCGATACGCCAGACCGCGGTCGATCGACGCGCCACAGCCAGGCTGGTCACAGATCGCCGGGACGCCGTATCCACACCAGCGCCCCTCTCGGTGATAGACGCCGTACCCCATCACTCCACCTCTCGCAGCGGGCCACGCTCAGACCAGAGGTTGGCCCAGGAGTCGGCGGCGTGGAGCGCGCCCAGGGAGGCGAAGTATCCGTCCGTCCGCCGCGCCCACTGGACGCCTTTGGCATCCACGCCACGCCACGCCAAGTCCGTGGGCTCGGGCGGGATCGGGGGAGTGAGGAGAAGTTCAATCAGCCGCCGGGCTCGGGAGTCCCACAGCGCCGAGCTGCCGTCGTATTCGCGAGCCTCGGCCAGAGTGGCGACCGCCTGCGCCAAGCGCTTCACGTCCTCGTCGCTGGCGGTCAGCACCACAGCAGGGACGCGCGGGGTGTCGTAGGTGCAGTACCGGCTGTCGAGGTGGACCGCCATCTCGCCCTCGTGCAGGTGGTAGGTCGGGGCGCTCACGACTGCTCCTCGACCAGCTCGGCGTCAACGGGGTCGGGCATGGCTCCTCCTGGAGTGTTGATCTGGTCGATGCGAGCGAGCACCTGACGGGCCTCGGGCTCGGTCATCTCTTTGGTTGAGGCGATCTGGCGGTCGATGACGGAGACGATGAAGGGGATGCGCTCGTCCTCAGCGATGCCGATCCCGTTGATGCCCGCGTACATCGCCTTGGCCAGCGACGAGCGGGTGTTGAGTAGCAGCGGCTCGCTCGCTGCGGTGCTCGCGGGCGGTGGCTGCGCAACTCGGGCTGTCGCCGCCTGTGCGAACTCGACCAGGTCCTCCTTGGCCCACAGGTCGAGCGCGACGCCGAATCGCATGGCCGCGTTTCGGATGGCGTCGCCGATGCGCTCCTTGGCGCTGCTCCCGTCCCCGACGCCGATGCGGGTCACCCCGCACACGGTGAGCCGGATCCACAGGTTGCCCTGGGCGTCGGGGACTGGGAGCCCGAACTGGTCGACACCCATCGGCTCCCAGGTCCACTCGGGGTCCACGGTGAGCAGACGGTCGGTCGTCGCGGCGTGGCCGACGTAGTCCAGGTGGACGGCG
>CAZDAO010000118.1:0-7240 GCA_964503015.1 uncultured Nocardioides sp.
GTAGAGGTCCTGGATCTCCTCCGCCTCCTTCTCGTAGCCGTAGGAGCGCGCGACGTCGTTGTAGAAGTTCTTCCCCTTGGCACCCATGCCGCCGACGTAGAGGGCGAAGATCGGCCGCGCGAAGTCGAGCAGCGCCTTCGTCTCGGGGCCCTCGCCGATGGCGACCATGCCGCCGGCCATGACCTGGAGCGGCTCGAGGCCCTCCTGCCGCTTGGCGTTGCCCGCGGCAAGCGCGTCGCCCCACACGAGGTGGGCCCGCTCGGGGTGGAAGAGGTGCGGGATCCAGCCGTCGGCGATCTCGGCGGTCTGCTCGACGTTCTTCGGGCCGAGGGCGGCGATCCAGATCGGGATGGTGTCGCGCTCCGGCTTCGTCAGCAGCTTGAGCGGCTTGCCGAGGCCGGTGACCGCGCCGTGCTCCTTGTCCAGGGGGAGGTGGAAGACCCCGTCCGACGACAACGGCTCGCGCCGGAGGCCGCTGCGGATGATCTCGACGACCTCGGCGGTGCGCGCCATCGGCTTGGAGTAGGGCACGCCGTGGAAGCCCTCGATCACCTGCGGGCCGCTGACCCCGATGCCGAGGATCGCGCGGCCGCCGCTGACGTTGTCGAGGCCGGCCGCGGTCTGGAGGAGCGCACCCGGTGTGCGCGAGTAGATGTTGAGGATCCCCGAGCCGATCTTCACGGTCTCGGTCTTCGCTGCGAGGTAGCCCATCAGCGTGGGGGAGTCGAAGCCGTAGGCCTCCGCCACCCAGACGCTGTCGAGGCCCGCCTTCTCCAGGGCGACCACCTGGTCGGCCGCGCTGCGAGGGTTGCCGTCGTACATCAGGAGGGTGGCGAGGCGCATGGATCAATCGTGACAGTGTCACTGTCACGATGGCAAGAGTGGTCGGTCTGCGCCGACGCCGGGCGGGGTCCGACAGGCACGTGTACGTCGTCAGCGGCGCAGGCGGTCGAGGATCCGCTCTGCGCGGGGCGACGGGTGCCAGACGAGAGGCACCTCCGAGGGATGGAGACGCGGTGCCGGGACGAAGAACTCGTGGCACTGGCCGTACATGGCGACCAGGTCGCCCCAGGCGGTGCGGCCCAGGAGGACCTGGTGGTAGAGCGTCCTGCGGCCACCCGGGCAGTCGATCCCGCCCAGCGTGGTGGCGGGCCGGTCATCGGCCCGCGCGAGGTCGCGCAGGAGGGGGCGGAGGTCCCGCCGGGCGATCGGCACTGGGCCGCGCCACGCGCCGACCTCCTTTGCGTCGGGCCGCCAGCAGGAGACCGCGACCACGACGTCTGTCATCTCGCCCGTCAACGAGACGGCCGGACCGAGGCCGTCCACGAGCTCGGGGCAGCGGGGCCGAGCCGGGAGGGCCGTCGGCGCCGGGCGTGCGCTCCGTTGGGTCTCGACGAGGATCAGGGCAGCATCGAGGACCTCGTCCGCCCCGAAGTAGTCGCGCGCCGCGGCGGAGACCACGCCGCAGCCGCCGGTGTCGCCGTGGATGCGGGCGTACCTGCCCCGGGAGAAGCGGAGGAGCAGGTCGTAGCCCGGTCCGCCCTGGAAGGTGCAGTCATAGGGCTCGTCTGGCGTGGGCTCGAGGTCCGACAACACGTCGACAAGGTCGGAGAGATCACCCTTCACCAGATCGGCAGGCGCGGTCCACGGCATCGATCCGTCCGGGTCCGCGCAGACGAGCAGCGCCATCGGCTCGGCCCCGAGCGGGAGGGCCGGCACCTCCTTGACCTCGGTGTCACAGGTCAGCGGGCCGTCGACCCGGTAGTAGTCCTCGGCGGAGAACGGCTCCACCACCGCGTCGCCGTCGCTCTCCAGCACCCGTGGCACGACAGTGAGGGCGACGAGGACCAGCACGAGCGCGCCCAGCCCCGCGGCGACGTACCCCCGTCTCGTCATGCGCCGAGCATGGAGGCGCGCCCCGCCGCCGCGGAAGGCTCGTCACCGAACCGTGATGGGGAAGGTGCTCGTGACATGTCGAGGACGACCTTCCCCGCTGAGTTGTCCACAGTCGTTCGCGAGGCCGCATGAGTGCGAGGCTGCCGGGGCAGGCGTACGCCATGTCCCTCGACGACGTTGCCGACCTCCTCGCCCGCCAGGACGGCGTGGTCACGCGCCGTCAGCTCCTCGCGGCGGAGGTCACGCAGGCGCGGATCGACACCCTCCTGCGTCGGCGAGCCCTGGTCGTGGTCCACCCAGGGGTCTACCTCGCGCACACCGGCGCACCGACCTGGTCGCAGCGGAGCTGGGCCGCGGTGCTGTACGCCGGTCGGTCGGCGTTGCACCTCGAGTCCGCGCTCCACCAGCCGGGCAAGAGCCCCGCGCCACACGGTCCGATCGACGTCGCCGTGGACTGGACCCGCCGTGTCACGCCCCGCCCCGGGGTACGCGTCCACCGGGTGCGAGGCCTCGAGGACAAGGCTCACTGGAACCTGTCGCCGCCGCGGACCCGCGTCGAGGTCGCTGCGGTGGAACTGGCGCATCGAGCGCCAGACGACCTCGCTGCGATCTCGGCCCTGGCCTCGCTCGTCGGCTCACGCAGGACGATCGCGAGCCGGCTGCGGACGGAGATCGAGCGCCGTGGCCGTCTTCGCCGTCGCTCGATGCTGACGGAACTGATCGGTGACCTCGATCGAGGCACGCACAGCGTGCTCGAGCACGGCTACCTCACCCGGGTCGTACGGCCGCACGGTCTCCCTGAACCCACCTCTCGGCAGGCACCGGTGTCCTCGCCGACCGGAACACAGTACCGAGACGTCGCCCAGGCCGACCTCGACCTGGCCGTCGAGCTGGACGGCCAGCTGCACGACGACGCGGACGCGCGTGACGCGGACGCCGACCGGGACCTCGATGACCTGGCTCGCGGCTGGGTCACGCCGAGGATCCGCTACCGGCAGGTGTTCGCCACGCCCTGCCGGACCGCTGCCCGCCTGGCAGACGTGTTCGCCAGCCGCGGCTGGGACGGCGCCCCACGCGCGTGCCCCGACCCCGCGTGCGAGGTGGGAAGGTCGTTGTGACATGTCAGAGACGACCTTCCCCGCTGATCAACCCTTGCCGTGCCACGACTCCCAGAGCGCGGCGTAGGAGCCGCCGGCGGCGACGAGGTCGTCGTGCGACCCGAGCTCGGAGATCACGCCGTCCTCGACGACGGCGACCCGGTCGGCGTCGTGGGCGGAGAAGAGGCGGTGCGCGATGGCGATGACCGTCCGTCCCTCCAGCACGGCGGCGAGCGACCTCTCGAGGTGCCGGGCGGCGCGGGGGTCGATGAGCGAGGTGGCCTCGTCGAGCACCAGCGTGTGCGGGTCGGCCAGCACGAGGCGGGCGAGTGCGACCTGTTGGGCCTGGGCCGGGGTGAGGGCGCGCCCGCCCGAGCCGACGACGGTGTCGAGACGGTCGGGCAGCGCGTCGACCCACTCGAGCGCGTCGACGGCCGACAGCGCCGACCGGACCGCCTCGTCCGAGGACCCGGGCCGCGCCAGCACGACGTTCTCCCGCAGGGTGCCGACGAAGACGTGGTGCTCCTGGGTGACGAGCGCGACGTGCCCGCGCAGGTCGTCGAGGGGCAGCTCGACCAGGCCGACGTCGCCGACCGTGACCCGTCCCGTGCGCGGCGGGTGGATGCCTGCCAGCAGCCGGCCGAGCGTCGACTTGCCGGCGCCGGACGGGCCGACCATCGCGATCCGCTCGCCGACCCCGACATCGAGGTCCACCCCGTGCAGCACGTCGCGGCCCTCGACGTAGGAGAACCGCACGTCCTGGGCGTCGAGCTTCTCGTCGACCGGGACCGCGCCGCTGACCGAGCGGTCGTCGGGGACCTCGGCGACGCCGAGCAGGCGCGCGAGCGAGGCGGCGCCCATCTGCAGCTCGTCGAGGATGGAGACGATGCGGTCGACGGGGTCGATGAGCATCCGGACGTAGAGCGTCGCCGCCGTGACCTCGGCCAGCGACACCTGGCCACGGGTGTGGAGCCAGCCGCCGAACAGCAGGGTCCCGACCACCGGGAGCAGGTAGGCGATCTCCATCGACGGGAAGAACGCCGTGCGCAGCCGCAGCGTGTAGCGCTCGGCCTCGAACGAGGCGCGACAGTCGGCGTCGGCGCGCGCGACCCGGTCGCCGCCGAGGCCGAGCGCCTCGACCGTGCGGGCACCCTCGACGGTCTCGGCGAGGGTGGTGGTGATCTGGCTGTACGACGCCGACTCGCGCTCGTAGCCCGGCCTGGCACGGCGGAGGTACCACCGCAGCCCCGCGACGAGGGGCGGCAGGGCGAGCAGGCACGGGAGGAACACCCACCAGCCCACCGACAGCGCCGCGCCGAAGACCAGCACGGCGGTGACGACGGCGATCGTCCACTCGGGCAGTGCCCAGCGCACCGACCAGCTGAGCTGGTCGACGTCGCGGCTGGTGCGGGTGAGCAGGTCACCGGACCCCGCGGACTCCACCGTCCCGACCGGGAGGGCGAGAGCGTTGCCCACGAAGTCCTCGCGCAGCTCGGCGAGCACCTCCTCGCCGAGGGCCTGCGAGAGGTAGCGGGCGTAACGGGTCAGCACCGTCTGCAGGAGCAGGAAGACCGCCAGCGCGATCGCGGTGCGGTCGACGTGGGAGACGGTGGTGCCGTCCTCGACCGCCTGCACGAGGTCGCCGAGCAGGCGCGGCGCGGCGAGGCCCGCGGTGGCGGCGAGCACGTGCAGCGCCAGCGCCGACCACAGCATTCGCGGGTGTCGCCGGGCGAGGTCGCGGGCGTAGCGGCGTACGGCGGCGGGGCCGGCGACGGGCAGGCGCTGGTCGACGCTCACGACGCCACCTCCGACACGTCGCGGGTGACCACGGCGCGGTAGCCCGCGTGGGTCTCGAGCAGCTCGGCGTGGGTGCCGGTGGCGACGACCGTCCCGTCGACGAGCAGCGCGACCTCGTCGACCGCGTCGAGCAGGAGCGGGCTGGCCGTGGTGAGGACGGTCGTGCGGCCCGTCCGGTGAGCGCGCAGCCGCGCCGCGATCCGGGCCTCGGTGTGGGCGTCGACCGCGGACGTGGGCTCCACCAGCACCAGGACCTCCGGGTCGCTGGTCAGCACACGGGCGAGCACCAGGCGCTGGCGCTGGCCGCCGGAGAACGAACGCCCGCGCTCGGCCACGACCGTGTCCAGACCGTCGGGCAGCCCCTCCAGGACGTCCTCCGCGGAGGCGGTGTGCAGCGCCTCCCGGACGCCGCCGCGACCACCCACGTCGAGGCCGGCGCCGAGCGGGCCGCTGAAGAGCAGGCTGCTGGTGTCGGAGACCACGATCCGTCGTCGCACCTCGCCCAGGGGCAACGCCGAGAGAGCTACGCCGCCGAGGGTGACGTCGTCGTCCACCGGGTCGGCGACGAGGCCGAGGCGGTCCGCGAGCAGCGCCGACTCGTCGGGTCGGTCGCTGACGATCGCCACCATCCGGCCGGGCTCGACCCGCAGCCCGGAGCGGGCGTCGGCGAGGACGCTCCCCGTCGGAGGGGGCGTCTGCGGGTGCTCGGGGTCCGTCACGTCCGGTTCCAGCGCCAGGACCAGGCACACGCGCCGCGCCGCGACCTGCGCGCGGATCGCCTTGTTGGCGAACTCGGTCGCCGTGCGCAGCGGCATCATCAGGAAGGCGGCGTAGCCGTAGAACGCGACCAGCTCGCCGGGGGTGATCGCGCCGGACACGGCGGCTCGGGCGCCGAGCCACACCACCAGGACCACGAAGATCCCCGGCAGCAGCACCTGGAGCGCGTCGAGCACGGACTGGATCCGGGCGACCCGGACGCCCGCGGCGCGGGTGCTCTGCGACTCGCGGCGGTAGCGGTCGAGGAAGACCTGCTCGCCGCCGATGCCGCGTAGCACGCGGAGCCCGCCGACGATGTCGCTGGCGGTGTTGGCCAGCTCGCCCATCAGGTGGCGCTGGTGGGCGCTGCGCGCCTGGAGGGGCTTGAGCAGCGGGCCGACGGCGAGCACCAGCAGCGGCACGCCGACGAGGACGACCAGGCCGAGGGTCACCGACGTGGTCAGCAGCAGCACCGCCACCATCAGGAACGACACGACCGCGCCGGTGAAGCGGGCGCTGATGTCCATCAGGCCGCCGAGGTGCGAGAGGTCGCTGGTGCCGATGGCCACGACCTCGCCCGTCGACACCTTGCGCGGGAGCGTGCCGCCCAGACGCACCGTCTGGCGGGTCACCAGCTGGACGGTCCGGTAGGCGGCGATGAGCCAGTTGGTGACCGCGAAGCGGTGGCGCATGATCCCGCTGACCGCCTGCACGAGTCCGACGGCGAGCATGACACCCGTCCACAGCACGAGCTGGGAGGTGTCCTTGGCGGCGACGCCGAGGTCGATCGCGCGCCCGAGCACGGCAGGCACGACCGCCTGGGACGCGCCCCAGAGGATGCCGAAGACCATGCCCCCGGCGAGGGTGCGCCACTGCTGCCGCGCCATCCACAGCAGGAAGTGGCGGGGTGTGCGGTGGTCCGCCACTCCGGGATCGGGGACGGGGAGGCTGCGCACCGGGCGATCCTAGGTTCGGCCGGCGTGCCGGACGAATCCTTTTCCGACCGACCGGTCAGGCCTCGACGTACGCCGCCCCGTCGAGCACGGCGGACACCGCGGGCGACCTCGGCGGGACGCCGAGGAGCGTGGCGGCCACGAACTCGGCGGCCGACGTCTCGAAGGTCCGGGCGTGGCGCAGCATCGCGTGCTTCGCGCCCGGCACCGCGACGTACCCGAGGGACGCGGTGGCGCCCAGCCGCCGGACCAGGTCGGCGGAGCGGGTCGGCATCGCGACGCGGTCGTCGGTGCCGTGCACCACCAGGACCTGGGTGCCGCGCAGGTCGGCGTGGTCGGTCGGCAGCACCCAGGGATTGAGTGCCACGACGCTGCGGACCTGCGGGTCGTTGCCGGCGAGCAGCGCCGCCCGGCCGCCGAGGGAGTGGCCGACCAGCGCCACGGGCAGGGCGCCGTGCCGTTCGGTGAGCTGCTCCATCGCGTAGGCCACGTCCATCACGGGCGTGGTCCTCGAGTCCCAGCCGCGGTGGGTGTTCAGCAGCCGGTGCACCGCGAGGCGCGAGCGGCCGGCCCGGGCGATCCGACGGGCCACGGGAACCATCCGCAGCACGGAGAGCTGTGCCGGGCTGACCATCATCCGGTCGCCGCGGCTCGCGCCACCGTGCAGCACCAGCACGATCCCCTCGGGCTCGGGCGGCGTGCGCACCGGGACCAGCCGTGCCGTGCTCATCGGGGCCTCAC
>CAZDAO010000118.1:7340-9314 GCA_964503015.1 uncultured Nocardioides sp.
GGACAGGGTGTTGCTGGGCATGGCGGTGCTCCGGAGGTCGGGAACGGGTGTCCCGATCCGTACCCGAGGGGCTGCGATCCATTCGCCCCGCGCGCGTCAGCGACCCAGGTCGGGGACCACCTCGGCGCCCGGGAGGTCGGCGAGCAGCCGACCCGGCAGCAGCAGCTTGGAGGTGCGCACGCCGCTGCCGACCACCACCACCGGTTCCTCGAGCAGGGCCTCGTGGACCAGCAGCCGCCACCCCTCGGGCAGGCCGACGGGTGTGATGCCGCCGTAGGCCATCCCGGTCTCCTCGACCGCACGCTCCACCGGCAGGAACGACGCCTTGCGCACGTCGAGCGCCTTGCGCACGAGCGTGTTGACGTCGGCGCGGGTGTCGGCGCGCACCACGCAGGCGGCGACGCGCTCCTCACCGGCCCGGGCGCCCGCGACGACGACGCAGTTGCCGCTCGCGGTCATCGGGATGTCGTAGGCCTCGCTCATCGCGGCCGTGTCGGCGAGGTCGGGGTCGATCTCCACGACCGCGACCTCGGCGGCCCCCGGCCACGTCGCCAGGGCCGCGGCGACCGGTGGCGCCACCTTGTCGGGGTGCTCGACGGCGGGGAGCGAGGTCAGGGTCTCGAAGGAGGGGAGCGTCACGTGGCCATCATGCGGCATTCACCCAGGCGTCACCGGGCGGTCCCGCGGCCCGTGCACGCTGGGGCCATGACGGTGACCCGCGAGGCGCTGAGCTCGGCCCCGTCGTTGGTCCTCACGCCCGCCGTGGTTGCGCACCGCGGCGCCAGCGGGCACCGTCCCGAGCACACCCTCGAGGCCTACCGGACCGCCATCCGGATGGGCGTCGACGACATCGAGCTGGACCTGGTCGCCACCCGCGACGGGGTCCTGGTCGCCCGGCACGACCTCGAGCTCAGCACGACGACCGACGTGGCGTCGCGTGCCGACCTCGCCCACCTCCGCCGCACCCTCACGGTCGACGGGGTGGCGCAGCGCGGGTGGTTCGTCCAGGACCTGACCCTGCAGCAGCTCAAGACCCTCGCCGCCCGGGAGCGGATGCCGGGCACCCGGCCCGCCAACACGTTGTACGACGGCGCGGAGGGGATCCCGACGCTCACCGAGGTGCTGGCCATGGTCGGCGCCGAGTCGGTGCGGCGCGGACGTCCGGTGGGGGTGCTGCTCGAGCTCAAGCACGCCGCCCACCACGACGCCGCCGGGCTGCCGCTCGACGTCCCGCTCCTGCGCGACCTGGCCCGTCACCGCCACCACCACCCCGGGGCGCGCGTGGTCCTCATGTCGTTCGAGGCCCCGGTCCTGCGGCGCCTGGCCGCCCGCACCCGCCTGCCGATCATGCAGCTGCTCGAGGCGGGCGAACGCATCACCGAGGAGGAGCTGGACCGCATCGACGAGTACGCCGACGGAATCGGCCCGCACAAGTCGCTCGTGCTGCCCCGGGATGCCGGTGGCGCCATCGGTGAGCCGTCCACCCTGGTCCGCGCGGCCCACCGGCGCGGCCTCACCGTGCACGCCTGGACCGTGCGCGGGGAGAACCGCTACCTGCCGAGCAACCTGCGCCACGGCGTGGCACCCGACGCGCTCGGCGACATGGCGGCGGAGGTCCGCGCCCTGCTCGCGGCCGGCGTCGACGGGGTGATCACCGACCACCCGGAAGCGGCGCTCGCGGCGGTGCGCGAGGCACGGCCTTCCGGATGACAGGCACCGCCGCGCACCGGCGTACGCTCGGCCCGTGACGCACGCCACGGACCGCTCGCACGCCCTCCTCGAGCGCATCCGCGCGTCCGTGATCGGCGACGACCAGGTCATGCAGGGCCCCTACGGCCCGCGCCGCGTGACCTACGCCGACTACACGGCGTCGGGTCGCAGCCTCACCTTCATCGAGGACTTCGTCCGTTCCGAGGTGCTGCCGGCCTACGCCAACACCCACACCGAGGCCAGCGGCACCGGCCTCCAGACCAC
>CAZDAO010000119.1:0-9302 GCA_964503015.1 uncultured Nocardioides sp.
ACCGCTGAGCTCTTCGAGAAGCTCACCGGTACGGCCGTCGACTCCCCGCTCTGCATGACCTGCGGCACGAAGATGCGGCCGGCTGGCTCGTGCTACGTCTGCGAGGGCTGCGGCTCCACCAGCGGCTGCAGCTGACTGTTGGGGTGTGCGGTTCTGGCTACGTGAATTGCGCAGTCTGACAACGGACGCATCGTTGCCAAACACCATCATCTGTCGACGACGAGAACACCTAGTTGATGTTGATGATCAACCCACCTACCCGGCCCGGTGTCCCATTCGTGGGACGCCGGGCCGGCGGCATCTCCGGGGCCGTCGCGCGCACGAAGAGCCTGGACATGGCCCGGCACGTCGGCACGAGTGTCGGTCGCGCCTGCTGGAAGACGCCAACAACTCTGATAACCGCGAGGCCGGTCGCAACAACAGAACAAGGTTTGGCAGCACGACCCAAATGCTGCCGAAGCGGGCATGGCCCCAGAAGGGCGGACCTCCCCGCCGGCCAGGGCGAAGGGTATCCAATTCAAGAAACTCCAACCTCTGAAGAAGGAGTGCACTCAGTGCAGCACACTGATGACGGCCGCACGACCCTACCGTCGAGGAGCTTCTGGAATGTGCGCGATGTCCCATCCCGGTCCTCGAAGGTGAACTCGATGAGGCCAAGATCCGTCGTGGTCTGATCGAGTGATGCGCTCTATGAGGAGTTCCCCGGGTCGCGCATCTACATGAACGGGAGCTCGCTCACCGGCGACGCGCTCACGCCGCTGACCGACGTGGACCTCGGCTCATCGTTGCACCCGTCTTTTCAGCAGCATGTACGGTGAGACTTGGCTCAGACCCTGTCATCCCATCGCTTCGCTCCGCTCCGCTCCGCGGGGCGTATGGTTTTCTGTTCGAGATTGTCGACCTACCACTCCACTGGTGGGCCAACCGGAACTCTTGAGCGAAAGTTCTGCTAGATGGCCGAAAGTTCCGTACGTTTACCGGATGGCAGACGTGTCGGTCGAGTCCAGCTCAGAGTCTCCGCCCCTGCTCAGTGCCCTCGAGCAGGCTGGGGAGCGCCCTGCCACCCTGCCCGAGACTGGGGGCGGAACCAACCAGAGCCTGAAGAAGAACTGGGCGCAGAAGTTCAGCAATGCTCTGGCAACCACAGTAGCGAATGGTCTACGTGAGTTCTATCCAAAGGCGCTGATCACTCCCGAACCAGACGGCAATAAACAGGAGTACACCGTCGGTGGCAAGGTGGATCGCAAGAAGACCGACGTGGCAGTAATTGATGATATGGCGGGCCTGATTGCCGGGGTGTCCATAAAGACGCTGACTTTTCGCGACACACACCAAGACCCGAAGACGAAAGAGCGTTCAATTGGTCGCTATCAACGCAATGTGAAACGAAATGACATGGAGCTTCGAGACGAGGCGGACACTCTACATCGCCGCCAACCGTTCGCAGTCTTGACTGCCCTGATGTTCCTTCCCGAAGACGGGTGTTGGGACGGAGTAAACGGGCACAGCAGTTTCGCCCACATCGTATTCACGTTGCGAAAACGCACCGGGCGCACCTCGCCTGAGGGGCGATTCGATCTGTTCGAGAACGTGTACGTGGGTTTGATGGACTTTGATGGGAACGTGCGTTTTTTTGATGTACGCGATGCTCCGCCAAAGAATCAGCCGCCAAGCGAAAGCGACACCATAAGTTTCGATCAACTGATGGAGCGGATTGATCAAGCGGTCGAGTTGCGCAACGCCGGTGTAAGTGCCGCGGAGAAGTACGCTCCCCCCGACTTCGCTTGGGTTCCCCCTTTGGACAGCCTGCCTGACGGGCTCGAGAAGGAAGAGCCTCTCACCCTGGAATATGTGATCGAGAGCGCAGGGGAGTCAGACGAGGATCTCAAACTGTTCGGCGACGAAGGCGACGGAATCTAGCGGACGACAGCCTCTACCCGATCTGCCGCCTCGGCGGGGTCCTCGTGTTCCCAAACACGGACGACCTCCCAGCCGAGGTCTCGAAGCCGGCGATCGGTATCTCTGTCACGCTCGACGTTGGCAATGAGCTTCTCCGCCCACCAGGCGCCGTTAGCCTTCGGCTTTGTGCCGTGGATTGGGCAGGCATGCCAGTAGCAGCCGTCGACGAATACGGCGACGTGCTTCTTGGTAAACAGCAGATCTGCGCGACGGCGGATGTCCTCGATTGGCAGTGGCGCGTCTACTCGGTACCGCAAACCACGCGCATGAAGGAGCTTGCGCAGCGCTAACTCGGGCTTGGTCCCGCATCGCTTCTGACGCCGCATCCGCCGAAGAGCCTCGGGGCTGCTGGCCTTGGGCATGTCCCGAGGTTAACCCTTAGGCGGTAGCAGCCACGTGTTCAGCGACGTCAAGCCGGAACCGCGGATCGAAGCGCAGCGTAGAACGTCTCATTCGGCTCTGAAAGCCGGCTGCGGCACGGTGGCTGAGCGGCTTGCCGTCGGTGACGTCGACCGTCTCAAGCAGGTGCTTATAGGGAGCGTGTTCGGGCCAGAGTGAGACCGGAGACTCGAAGACCTCACCGTTGTCACCCCATGCGGCCAGCGGCCACTTGCCACCGGGGACGCGTACACCTTCCGTGGCGTCGTGCTCACCGGGAGAGACCAAGCGGCGACCGAGCCACTCACTGATCCCGACCGTCACGGCGTTGCCGACGAGCTTCCACCGAGGTCCGTTGGTGCGGCCGAGGTCGGCGGCCTGAGTCCAGCCACGGGCGAAGCCTTGGAGCTCCTCGGCCTCTTCGATCCGCGGCATGACCAGCTTGTGACCTTCGGGACCCTCGGGCACCCAGATGGCGGGCGGGCTGGGGATGCCGACGGTGCTGCCGCCCTTGAGCGTCGGAACGGCGTCGTGCGCCCAGCCGAGGCCACGCAGACCCTCGGTCCAATAGAAGCCATAGGACGAGCCCTTATAGAAATCAGGCCCGGGCTCACCGGCATCGTCGACTAGAAGGACGTCGGCCGGGTTCTCGGTCTTGCTGGCAACCATAATTACGCGCTGGCGGCGCTGAGCCACCCCGGCGCTCCGGCTGTCGACCAGGCGGTACGCCCACCGGTAGCCGCGCTCCTCGAGGGAGTCGACCAGGTAGCGCATAGCCTTGCCGCCGTCGAGGACCAGCATGTTCCGGACGTTCTCAAATACGAGCCACGTAGGTTGGGCGGTCTCCAGCAATCGGAAGACGTGGGCGACAAGGCCGCTCGCCTTGCCCCCGATCCCCGCCGTGCGTCCGGCCTGCGAGAGGTCGGTGCACGGGAACCCGGCGGTCATGAGATCGACCTTGGGCGAGGATTTCAGGGCGGCGACATCGCCCGCGAGCTCAGCGTGCGGGAAGCGGTCTGCGAGCACTTGTTGAGCGGGCGTCCAGTTGTCGACCAGCAGCGCTGCCTCCGAGGCCCCAGAGCGACGAAGACCCTCCTCAAGCCCGCCGATGCCAGCGAACAGGCCAACGCCAGTCATCGTTGTCGTCACAGGTCCAATCATGCGGACTGCATGGGTGTGTTTCCAAGACGACACGTCGAAAATCTGTTCGACATTTGCCCCGTGTGCCCCTCTGGCCAATGCTAGCTAGGTCCACGTACCTTCTTCCCACTGCAACTTCTGGCACCGGAGCACGACCTCGGTCCCCCTCTCACGCCGGCGCGCGCAGCGAACTTGACACCGGCTCACCCCGAGCCGCCCTCGAGAGAGAACTCAACATGTTCCATGTAGATAATGCTGACTTCATCGCGGACAAGCTGGCAGCTGAGCTGTTGCCGAACCAGGAGTACCGCGAGGCCGCGAAGAACAGCGCCGAGGCCATCGCCCGGCGCCTCGCTTCCCGCGGCGGCCCCAAGGGACGCGTCGAATACGATGTCGACTGGGCAATGCTCAGCGAGACTGAGCCCCCGGCCTGGTACCTCTCTTGCGCGGACAACGGGGACGGCATGACGCGTCACGAACTTGGCGTGTACACGACGACCCTCGCCGTTCGCGGTGCGAACCAGAATCAGTCCCTCACCGGAAACCAGGGCATGGGCCTCAAGATCAGCGGCCCGACCCGCCACAAGGAGGGCCTCCTCATCCGTTCGCTCAAGGCCGGGGAGGCCAGCATGGTTCAGGTCGGCTGGAACAAGCAGACCAAGCAGTACGGCCTCATCCCGCTCGGTGACGGCGGCGAGGAGATCGTCTCCGTGCCCGTGGAGTTCTTTCCGGACTTCATCCTCGAGGCGGGCTCGGGGACCGTGGTCACGTTCCTCGGCAACGCGCCCGGCGAGAACACCTTCGTGCCCGCGGGTAACCCGCGCGGCTGGCTGTTCAAGTACCTCAACCAGCGCTTCTTCCGCTTTGAGGACGAGGGCATCGAGATGCTGGTTCGCGTTCCGACGGGAGACGTCGAGGACTGGCCGACAAGCCGTGACGAGGCGGTCGAGCGCACGAAGGGCAAGGGCCGGTCGTTCAACCTGTCGCGGGTCAACGGCACTGCGGCGGTGTGGGATGACGCCAGCAGGAAGCTCGGCGACCACTACTCCGGGACCGTAAATGTGGCGGGCGACCACGCCGCAGGGCAGCCGGCTGCCAACGTGCACTGGTGGGTCCTCCCGACCGGCCCCGGGTCGGACGTCTCCACCCGCACCTTCAGCGGTGGCTCGATCGGCATCTTGTACCAGAACGAGGTACACGACTGGCGCACGAGCAGCATGGCTAACGCGTACTTCGCCCGCTTCGGCGTGCTGTTGGGCAAGAACCGCGTCGGCTTCGTCGTCGAGCCCTTAGGGGACACCGTTACCTCGGACTTCGCCCGCGCTCACGTGCTGGTCGGCGGGAAGCCGGTCTTCGAGCACGAAGCCTGGGTGACTTGGGCCGAGCAGTTCCGCTCCTCCATGCCACCGGAGATCCGAGAGGTCATGGCCGAGGAACAGGAGCGGATGCAGGTCGAAGATCCCGACCGCAACAAGCGGATCAGGGAGCGCCTGAAGGATGTCATGGCCTTACTGCGGCCCGTTCGCGCTCGCCGCCGCGCGGATGGCAGCGTGAAGGCCACCGGTCCGATCGTGAGCGGTGGCACGACCGGCACCAAGTCCACCGGGATCTCGACCTCACAGTCGTCGAGCTCCACGACCCGCAAGAGTAGTGGCGCCCGGGGTATCGGGTCGCTGCTGAGCCAGCTCAGCGACGCCGGCGAGTCTGCCGACCTCGTCTACTCCTCTCTGGAGCTGGAGCCGGTTTGGCGGACGGAGGAGGAGGCGTCGGGTTACGCCCTCGTCGGTGGCGACGTTCGGGGTCTCCACGACCGTGCAGCGGCTCTGGCTGGCGAGGACGGTGCCACGGCTCCGCTGCTCGTCCTCAACAAGCAATTCCGCGGCTACACCGCGATCGTCGAGGCGGTCAACGAGTGGGCGAACCCCGAGGGTGACGAGACCAAGACCGAAGTGATCGAAACCCAGACCCAGGAGTGGATCACGCAGAAGATGCTCGAGGCGGTCTCGGGGCTCCGCCAGCTGGAGAACGGGTCGAGCTGGACCGCTCAAACCTTCAACGAGGCTCTGAGCCCGGCGGCGCTGACAGGTGCTTTCATGGCTGACCGCTACCACACCTTGCGTGAGGTGAAGCGCCATGTAGGCAGCCTTAGGCGGTCGACTCCTACAAACACTGAGACTCTTGACGCGAGCTGACACGTTGGGCTCGCGCCCGGGCAAGCCAACTGGGCACCCATAGGCCGCCCTGCCGAGGTTGGGCGCAACGTGCGGCCTGCGGCCCAGGCGAGGAGCGGCTTCCTAGGGCGTCGGCTCGATCATGTAGAGCCTGCGCTGATGCGCGCGCGGGGGGATCGGGCGTCGGGCCAATGGTGAGTTGGTGATCGCCAGTCGCGACGCCACGCCACCAACTTCGCGGCCGACAAGTGCATCGAGAAGACGCCAGGCTCGCCTATTCGTCGAGCGCCTCGACAGCCATGCGTCGGAGTCGGACCGGAGCGGAAAGCGTCGGGGTGGTCCGGTCACCGGCTGGCGAGGTTCCACGTCCCGACGCGTCGCTCGCGTCTCGCTCGACGGATCGGACGGTCATCCACCTAGCGCCATTGTTGCTCAACTCCATAACCGGGAAGGCGCAAAGAGCCCGCGTGCGACGCCGCTAGGCGGCAGCTGGGAGGTCAAAGCGGCGAGGGCAGCGCGCTCGGCGCGTCGCGGCTAGTAACCTGCTTAGGGCGAAAGTCAATGCTCTTAACTTGTTGACAGGATGCTTGGCGGGCTACTAACATCCCTAATGTCAAGTTAAGAGGGTTAGCGCCCGCCAAGCATCAGGAGACAAGTATGACCCAGCCTACGAAGCTCGACTCTCTGTCGGGGTATCAGGACACCCGCGACCTGCTAGTCACGCGCTACAACCGCGGCCACGGCCGCAGCATCTTCGTGATCGCCCTGCCTCTACACCTCATCCCGTCCCACCTGCCCAAACCCGACCCGGCGCAGCCGTTCCCGGGTAACCGGACGGTCGACCTGCCGCACGCCCGCAAGTTCGCGCAGTACTGGATGACCCGCGAAGACTGGGCGTGCCCCCCGATCCTGCTCGACACCAACGCCAGCCTGAAGTTCGAGATCTTGTACGAGGCGGGCGGTGTGCAGGTGGGCATCCTCTCGCTGCCGCATAACTCGGTCGGCACGCTGGACATCCTCGACGGTCAGCACCGGATCCTCGGCTGGTACATCGCGCTGGAGGACATCGCGGCTGACCTCAAGAAGGCTCGTGAGCAGGTCGTCCAGGCTCGACGTGACCAGGACCCGGTGGCCATCCAAGTCTGGTCCGACAAGATCGAGGGTCTCGAGAAGACCGAGGCGCGCCTGCGGAACGAGTACGTCACCATGGAGCTCGTCGCAGGAGTCACCCTGCAGGAGCACAAGCAGGCCTTCGCGGACATCACCAACAACGCCCGCGGGATCACGAAGTCGAAGACTGTGGAGTTCGACTCCGTCAGCGTGATCAACCGCGTCACGCGCGAGATCTGCAACAGTCACGAGTTCCTGGCTGGCCGCGTGGACTTCGAGCGCGACCGGGCTGTCGGCAAGAACGAGAACTTCCTGTCGGCGCGGAACGTGTCGGACATCGTTCGCCACGTCGCCCTCGGCATCAAGGGCCGCATGAACCCGCGCCGCGAGGCCGCCTTCAGCGACGACAAACTGGAAAATCTGACGGGCGTCTACCTCAGCACTCTGGTGGAGGCTTTCCCGCAGCTGCAGGACCTCATCGAGGGTGACACCACCCCTGAGGAGCTGCGGAAGACCACCCTGCTCGCGTCGTCCACGATCCTCCGTGTGCTCGCTGGCACTTTCCACAACCTGGCGGTGGAGATGGTGGGGGACATCCCGCAGCTCCGCAGCGGAGGGGTCGATGACGCTCGTGAGTTCTTCGAGAAGCTCGCTCCCCATATGGACGCGCCTGTTCTGGAGGGTAACCCGTGGATGGAGACTGGCGTCTTCCCCGAGGAGGGCGGCATGGCGCCTGGGTCCCGGGCGCAGGAGCTCAGCGGCCTCACCGACACGCTGACCAGCTGGGCGACGGGCAAGACGCCCATGCCGTTCTGACCCGACTGGGGAAGGGGACTCGCGCTGCGGGTCCCCTTCTTCGAGTTCCGCCGTGAGCGTTCAGGTCTGCACGGACGCGGGAGCCCGCGGAGTGGCGTCCAAGGGATTCCGAGCGCAACCGCTCCGAGGTCATGTAAGGATGCCGGGTGACTATTGATGAGTTTGAAAGCGAGTTGAGGGGCGCGCTCACCAGCGCTGAAGAGAACCACTCGCGGGCGATGCGGGACTTGGAGCTGATGGACGCCCACCCCATGAGCACCGAGTACAAGATGAATCAGTGGATGACGCTGATGGCCGGTGGCCGCGTGGCCGGACTGGCCGAGGCGCTCAACTTGCTTACCGGAGAGGACTACGAGCCGAGACTCTCTATGCCCACGGTCTCGTAAGCAGGTAGGGCGGCGCGCGAGGCCTTGCGACGCGTCACGAGGTGCAGGGCTTCCCGGCACTAGCGTGCCGCCGCTCCGGTCAGCACCACTGCCGCCGCATCACTGTCGTTGCAGCGAAGGGATCCTCGCCGGAGACGGCAGCGAGGACACCCGCCCCCTCCGGCTTCGCGGCCACCAACAGCCGCCCCTCGCCGACCCAGGTGCGCCAGGCGGCGAGGTAGTGACCAGCGAGGGCCGCGTTGCGGCCGAGGACGGTGGAGACCGGGTGCCAGACCTCGCCCGACGCACGAGCCGCGCGCATCGCCGCACGCGCGCCACGAAGCGTACGGATAGGGCCGTCCGGGAGTGACGCGTCGGTGTAGCGGGAGACGAGGTAGCGCGGGGCGCCGACCGGTCCGATCGCCTCGTCGAAGGCGGTCGCGAAAACCTCGGCGTCGGCCTCGGTGCCGACGAGGCGGAAGCGGTACTCGCCGCCCGGGTGGACGTCGACCGCCAGCGCGGGCGATCCGACCGAGGTCAGCCCGCCGGCCAGGAGCCCGTCAGCGACAGCGGCGGCGACCGCCTCCAGCGGCGGGGTGCCGGAGGTGAACGCGATCTGCGCCTGAACCCACTCGGAGAGGACGGTCGTGTGCTCGCGTCCGGTGACCACCGCCTGGCCGAGGGTCGCGAGCGCGCCGAGGCCACCGGCGGCCAGCAGTGTCCACGGTCCCGCGACCGTCGCTGCGGCGGAGGCGCCGGCCGTGCCTGCGGCCAGCGCGAGCGGCGTACGCCAGCTCGTGTCCGGCAACGGCACGGACGTGGTCAGACCGTCTGGTCCCAGCCGCCAGGTCGGCGCCACGGGCGTGACCGTCACGACCTTCTCGACCTGGACGAGGGCGGGATAAGCAGGCCGGACGCGCAGCGACGCGAGGGTGACGTCGTCGTACGGCTCACCGACTCGCCACGCCTCGCGGATCGCGTCACGGTCGGCGGCAGTGACGAGCATCCGGACGTTGAGCGCGTCGAACGACGCGACCGGGGGTGGGGCGAAGGGGGAGAAGGACGCGTCGATGTGGGCGACGCCGTCGACGATGTCGCCGTCGGCGTCGACGCCGTGGAAGCCCTGGTGCTTGCGCACCAGCCGCGACCAGTCGTTGTCGCCCTTGGGGTGCGCCTCGGAGACGCACACGACCGTCCAGTTGGTGGCGACCTTGTCGGGCCAGGTCGGGTCGGTCCGCAGCGCCCGCCCGCGCGTCTGGACGACGGCCGTCAGCGTGGTCGCGGTGGTGAGGTCGATCAGCGTGGAGACGCCGCGGGCGTTCCAGCCCTCGCCGAGCAGGCCGCGGGTGCCGACGAGGACCTG
>CAZDAO010000120.1:0-5428 GCA_964503015.1 uncultured Nocardioides sp.
CGAGCTGCGCGAGCAGGTGGCGACCGCCGACGGGCTCATCGCCGTCACGCCGGTCTTCAACGGCAGCTACAGCGGACTGTTCAAGATGTTCTTCGACGCCGTCGACAAGGACGCGCTGACCGGCACCCCGGTGCTCATCGCCGCCACCGCCGGCACCGCGCGCCACTCGCTGGTCCTCGACTTCGCGATGCGGCCGCTGTTCACCTACCTCCGCTCCGTCGTCGTGCCCACCGGCGTCTTCGCGGCCACGGAGGACTTCGGCAGCCACGGGCTCGCCGACCGCATCACCCGGGCGGCGGCCGAGCTCGCGGCCGCGGTGCTCAGCCAGGGTGCGTACGCCGTCGGCGGCTTCGCTCCCGACCTCGCGGCCCGCCCCCGGCGTACCTCCGGCACCCAGGTCGAGGCCGACGTCACGCCGTTCGGCGACCTGCTGCGGGGGCACTCCGGCTCCGACTGACGGCCCGACCGACGGCCCCGCCCCGTCGGGTGTGCCCTCCGCCGACGGTGGAGTGGTTGCGTCGGGTGCGACGTCGACCCAGGAGGCACCGTGAACGACATCGTGTGGAGCTATCGCGACAGCTCGTGGAGCGAGGACCAGGACCTCGTCGGCTACGAGGTGGAGGCCGACGGCGGCAGCATCGGCACGGTCGACGAGGCCAGCACCGAGACCTCCGCCCAGTGGCTCGTGGTGGACACCGGCTTCTGGATCTTCGGGAAGAAGCGGGTCATCCCCGCCGGCGTCGTCGTCGGCATGGACCACGACGCGCGCCGGGTCATCATCAGCATGACCAAGGACCAGGTGAAGGCCGCGCCCGACCACGACGACGCCGAGTGGGCCAGCGACGACGCTCGACTCCGGCACGCGGAGTACTACAGGCAGTACGCCGGGCAGGGCCGGGACTGACGTCGCCCGCCTGCGTACGTCCCTCGTCCCTCGGCGGTCTCCGGCTCCGGGACGTGGGCCCGGAGTGGTCCTGCGGAGCCGGAACGGCGCAGGTGCGGCGGTCTTGGCCCCCAAAACCGCCCGACAGGGGCCACATCCGCCGCACGTGCGGCGGACACGCGCGTGGGCGACGCCGGGCCCGCCGTTTCCCCGACCGCTGTCGGCCGTCCGTGGTGTGATGGCCGCGCCATGACTCGATGGACCGCCAGCCAGGTGACCGAGGTCGCGCCTGACGCGTCCTCGCTGGCGGCCGCGCGCAAGCTCGCGCGCCCGGGACCGTGGCGCGAGACCGGCTGCAGCGACGTCCTGGTGTGGGGGCAGTGCCAGGGCAGCGGCAAGACGCCCTACCAGGTGAGCGTCGACCTCGTGGGTCCCGCCTACCGCTGCTCGTGCCCGAGCCGGAAGTTCCCCTGCAAGCACGCGCTCGCCCTGCTGATGCTGTGGTCCGAGGGCGTCATCGACGAGTCCGGGCAGATGGCCGCGTTCGCCGAGGAGTGGGCGACCCAGCGTGCCGAGCGCGCGACGAAGCCTGCCCGGGCCGCGGCCGACGGCGCCACCGACCCGGCCGCGCAGGCCCGGCGCCTCGAGCAGCGGCTGGCGCGGATGGACGCCGGCGTCGAGGACTTCCGGCTCTGGTTGGGCGACCTGGTGCGCGGTGGCCTCGCCGCCGCCCGCACCCAGCCCTACTCCTACTGGGACACCGCGGCCGCACGGCTGGTCGACGCCCAGCTCCCGGCGCTGGCAGAGCGGGTCCGCGAGGCGGGGTCACAGGTGCACGCACGGCGCGAGTGGGCGGCGTACCTCCTCGCGGAGGTCGGGCGGTGGTGGACCATCACCTGCGCGTGGCAAGCGCGCGAGGACCTCGGCCCGGTCACGATGGCCGACGTGCGCGTCGCCGTCGGCTGGGCCCAGTCGAGCGAGGAGGTGCGCGACGCCGACGTGCGGCCGGGCCCGTGGACCGTCCTCGGCGCGGTCCGCACCGACGACGGACGGCTCCAGCAGCAGCGCACCTGGCTGGCCCACGACGACGGCGAGGTGGTGGCGGTCCTCGATTTCGCCGGCTACGGCCAGGCCCTCGCCGTACCGCAGCTCAGCGGGGCCCGGCTCGACGTCGAGGTGGCGCGCTACCCCGGGTCGGCGCCGCGTCGCGCGCTGTTCCGCGACCCGCCGGCAGGTGCCGCCCAGGTGACCGGCCTGCCGGGTCGCGCCAGCCTGGCCGCGGTGCACGCGGCCGCCGCCGAAGGACTCGGGCGGACACCGTGGCGCGACCTCCACCCGGCTCCGCTCGCCGACGTGCGCGTGGTGCGGGACGACGGGCGGTGGCGCGTCAGCGACGGGACGGGTTCGCTGCCGATGGCCGACGGGCCAGCCGTGTGGACCCTCCTCGCCGTGAGCGGTGGCGATCGCGTCGACGTCTTCGGCGAGGTCGAGTCAGGCACCTTCCGGCCGCTCGCCGCCTGGCTCGACGACCAGGTGCTCGGCCTGTGAGCGCCGTCGACCAGTGGATGGCCGACGTCGCCACCTGCGCGCTCGTGGGCAGCGCGCGACGGGAGCCGCCTGCCGTCCCGCCGGAGCTGGGGCTGGGGGCACGCGAGGAGTCCGCCGAGCACCGGCTGCTCGCCGGGGCGGCCGTCGCCGATGCGCTGACCCGCGGGGGGACACCACTCCCGCCGCCCAGCGCCGCCGAGCTGGTCGCGGCGAGCGAGGTCCGCGCGGCCGCGTCCGACCGCGCCGCCCAGCTGCTCACCCTGCTGCTGACCCAGTCGCCGGTGTCCAGGGCGGCGCGCGACGAGCTGGTCGTGGAGTGGCTCCGGCTCGCCGACGAGGCGGGCCGGCGGGTGCCGTGGCCGCTGCTGCCGGCGCTCCTGGACTTCGCCGCCACCCGGCGCCGGGTGGTGGAGGCTCTCGGCGGCGCACTCGGTCAGCGTGGACGCTGGCTGGCCGGGCTGAACGACGCCTGGGCGGGCCTGGTGGACGGGGCGCAGGCGGACCCCGACGGCGATGCGGCGCCGGGACAGGTCGCCGCCGACTGGCGGGAGGCCTGGCCGACGATGTCGAGCGCGGAGGCCGCGCCGGCTTTCGCCCTGGGCCGACGGACCGACGCCGCAGCCGCCCGCGAGCTGCTCGAGGAGCAGTGGTCGACGGCGTCCGCCAAGGTGCGCGCCGACGCGGTCCGCGCCCTCGGCCCGGGTCTTTCGACGGCCGACGAGCCGCTGCTGGAGCGGGCGCTGGACGACCGGGCGAAGTCCGTCCGGGAGGCCGCCGCCGCGATGCTCGACCGGCTGCCCACGAGCGCGCGGGCGGACCGGATGGCCGAACGGCTGCGCCGCCTGGTCCACGTCAAGGGGGCGCTCGTGCGGCACCTCGAGGTCGACGTCCCCGACGCTCCCGACGAGGCGGCGGTGCGCGACGGGCTGACCGCGCCGGCCAAGGGCACGCAGCCCCCGCCCACCACCTGGCTGTCGCAGATCGTGCGCGGGGCACCGCTGTCCACCTGGACCGACATCACCGGCCGCGGCCCGGCGGCCACCCTCAAGATGCTGCGCGACGCCGACGTCCTCGCCCAGATCACCGAGGCGGTCCTCGACCGGCGCGACACCGGGTGGGCCGTCGCGTGCGTCGACCACGGCGTCACCGACCAGAGGCTGCTGTGGCTGCTCCCGGAGGAGCGCCGGGCGAGGTTGCTGGCGGACTGGGTCGAGCGGCCCACCCGCGGCCGCGACGTGCGTGGCCTGCTCACCGAGGCGCCGCGCCCCTGGCCCGACGACCTCGGCCGCGCGGTCCTCCGGCGGATCCAGGGGGACAGGACCGACCCGTCGTTCGGCTACGCCGTGGCGCCCCTGCTGCCCGTCGGGCTCGGCCCCGCCCTCGCTCCCGAGGTCGACGCGGCCCTGTCCCGCGTGCCCGAGGACGCGAGCCACCTGCGCCGCGCCCTCACCGAGACCCTGCAGCTCCACGCGTTCCGCACATCCCTCACGGAGGCCTTCAGATGACGACCACGCAGCCCACGCCCGACGTGCTCCGCCAGCACGCCGAGGACGCGTACGCCGACGAGCTGGCCGCGCTGGCCGCCGTCGACGACCGGCCGCGGCCGCCGTCCTGGCACCTCTCGCCGTGGGCGGTGGCCACCTACGTCCTGGGTGGGGAGCTGCCCGACGGCACGAGCATCACGCCGAAGTACCTCGGCCAGCGCCGGCTCGTCGAGGTCGCGATCTCCTCCCTCGCCACCGATCGGGCGCTGCTGCTCCTCGGCGTCCCCGGCACGGCCAAGTCGTGGCTCGGCGAGCACCTCGCCGCCGCGATCAGCGGCCGCTCGACGCTCGTCGTCCAGGGCACGGCGGGCACCCAGGAGGAGGCGCTGCGCTACGGCTGGAACTACGCCCGTCTGCTCGCCGAGGGCCCCTCGCGCGAGGCGCTCGTCGCCGGCCCGGTGATGCGGGCCATGGAGACCGGCGCGATCGCGCGAGTCGAGGAGCTGACCCGCATCCCGTCCGACGTCCAGGACTCGCTGATCAGCATCCTGTCGGAGAAGACGCTGCCCGTCCCGGAGCTCGACGAGGAGGTGCAGGCGAAGCCGGGCTTCAACCTCATCGCCACCGCCAACAACCGCGACAAGGGCGTCAACGACCTGTCCTCGGCGCTGCGCCGCCGCTTCAACACCGTCGTGCTGCCCCTGCCCGACTCCCTCGACCAGGAGGTGGAGATCGTCCGCACCCGCGTCACCGCGCTGGGTGCCTCCCTCGAGCTCCCCGCCGACCTGGCCTCGCTGTCGGAGATCCAGCGGGTCGTCACGGTGATGCGCGAGCTGCGCAGCGGGGTGACCACCGACCAGCGCACCACCATCAAGTCGCCGAGCGCGACGCTGTCCACCGCCGAGGCGATCTCGGTGATGACCAACGGGCTCGCGCTCGCCGCCCACTTCGGCGACGGCACGGTGCGCGCCGAGGACGTCGCCGGTGGCCTCGTCGGCGCGGTCGTCAAGGACCCCGTGCAGGACCGGCTCGTCTGGCAGGAGTACCTCGAGACCGTCATGCGCAACCGCAAGGAGTGGAGCGACCTCTACCGCGCCTGCCGGGACCTCGGCTGAGCCGCACCATGACCGTCGACGTCTACGGCGTACGCCACCACGGTCCCGGCTCCGCCCGGGCCGTGCGGGCCGCGCTCGAGGAGCAGCCCCCGGACCTGGTCCTGATCGAGGGCTGCCCCGAGCTCGACGCCATCGTCGGCCTGCTCGGCGAGCCGGACATGGTGCCGCCGGTCGCCGGTCTGGTGTACGCCGTCGAGGAGCCACGGCAGGCCACCTTCTACCCGCTCGCCCACTTCTCGCCCGAGTGGGTCGCCGCCCGCTGGGCCCTCGCCCACGGCGTACCCGTCCGGTTCCTCGACCTGCCGGCGACCCACGCCTTCGCGCTGGCGCAGCAGGACGAGCCGGTGCCCGGCCCCGGCGAGCCGGACGCGGAGGGCGAGCCGGTCGCCGAGCCGGTC